>JANNXL010000187.1:0-7566 GCA_031409575.1 Hyphomicrobium sp. | reverse complement strand
GGTTGATCCCAATGAACTTGCAAAAGCGACCGAATATTGGGGCAAACAGTATTCTCAGAAACCCACTGATCTCGATGCCGCCCTTGCCTATGCCAAGAACCTGAAAGCGATGGGCCAAAAAACACAGGCTGTCGCCGTGCTGCAACAGGCGTCCGTTTATCACGGTGCCAATAAGAAGCTCGCATCTGAATATGGCCGTCTGGCTTTGGAACTCGACCAGGTCACTGTAGCGCAGCAGCTGCTCGCGCTGGCCGATGATCCCGTGACGCCAGACTGGCGCGTGATCTCGGCACGCGGCACGGTGCTGGCGAAGCAGGGAAAGTATCAGGATGCCATCCCCTTCTACGAGCGAGCCTTGACGCTTGCGCCTGACAACCCCTCAATTCTGAACAACCTTGCGCTCGCCCAGACTATGAATGGGGATGCCGCAAAGGCCGAAGACTTATTGCGCCGGGCTGGAGCGAATGGTCCTAACAACGCCAAAGTTCAGCAGAACCTGGCACTCGTTCTCGGCCTGCAAGGCAAATACGATGAAGCTACGAAGGTTGCATCGCGCGATTTGCCGGCAGATCGCGCGGCTGCCAACACCGCTCTCGTTCGCCAGATGGTGAAGCTTGAGCCCAAGGTTCTGCCACAAGGCGTTATCTCCATCCCGCCATCGGTGCAGGTCGCAGGGGCCTCACTCCAGAAGACAGATGCTGGTTTGAAGCCAGCCATGACGGATCAATCTGCCCCGCCGACCTGGGCACCCCAGGTGGCTGCGGCCACTGCTCCGGCAGCTGCAAAGCCGGTTAGTGCTCCCGCACCCGTCATACCTGCTGCAGCAGCAGGCGCTGATGCTGGCGACGTCTTGCTCCGGCCTTCAGCCCGCTAGAGCGTCGCAGTCCTATGTGTTGACGGTGCCAGCGCCCGTTCCGGCAGCCACGCTCAATCCTTTTGCATCATCAGCGACAGGCCAATCAGAGTGCTGTTGTTGAAGTGGATTTCGATGAGTTGCTTGCTGTCGCGCACGATGATTTCCATCGTTGCGTTCAAGTCGTCGCCCTTAACATTGATGCGATAGCCCTGCTTGGTGATTTCGCCCGTCAGTTCACCAGCTTTGTTGTAGATTAGCTCGCTCCAGGAGCCCGTAAGCTTGCCATGATCGTGTGTCAAAGCACTCTTGATCTCGACTTTAGCACCTGCAGAGGCGCAGCGAATGTTTTGATCCAGCTTCTCGCCGGTCTCATTCACGAAGTAGGTCGCGCGGCACGTGATGTTCTCGGACTTGGCTTCGGCAAACCCAAGACGGCCCTGTCCCGTCCATCGGCCGGGAAGATTTGAAAACGGCCCCTCTACGAGCGCCGCAGCCGGTGTCAGTGCGGCATAGCCCAGGGAAAGGGCGGCAATACCGAACCGTGTAAAAATACTGGGTGGTGCAATCTGCATCCGCAATTCCTCTGCAAGACGCCGGCAACTTCGCCGGGCGTGGAGAGAATTGATAGCAAATCCGCATTGGATTCGGGATGCACGGATGCACCGCACCCTTGCCTATATTTTGAGCGACGCTGCCAGGCGCCGTAACCCCGTTATTTAACTGTAGCCCCAGAACCGGATGGCAGCTGGCCCGAGAATGACGAGGAAGAGGACCGGCAGGAAGAACACAATCATTGGGACGGTCAGCTTCGGCGGCAATGAAGCAGCCTTCTTCTCAGCTTCCGACATGCGGATTTCGCGATTTTCCTTGGCCATCACGCGCAGGGCCGAACTAACCGGTGTGCCGTAGCGCTCGGCTTGAATAAGGGCAGTCGCGACGGCCTTTACTCCGGGCAGCCCGGTGCGCTTGCCAAAGTTCTCAAATGCCATGCGCCGCTCTTGGAGATACGAGAGCTCTGCGGTCGTTAGCGCGAGCTCTTCACCCATTTCAACCGACTGTGTTGTAATTTCCTTTGCGACTTTTCCGAAGGCTGCTTCAACCGACATGCCAGACTGCACGCAAATCAACAGCATGTCTAAGCTGTCCGGAAAGGCCTGCTTCACGGCAAGCTGGCGTTTCGAAATCAAGTTCTGAACGAACACGTTGGGTATGTAGTAGCCCAAGAAACCGCAGCCCAAAGCCATCAAGACTTTAATCATGGGCGGGTGTGTCATTTCCGAAACCAGGAAGAAGTACACTAGGCCCATTACAAACGTAATCGGCGGTAGTGCCACGCGGCAGAACATGTACGTCACCAGCGGCGCTTGCCCGCTAAGGCCGGCCATTTTTAATCGAGCCCGAAGTTCCTCGCTATCGAACTGCTTCTTCAGGTTCAGCCGGTCAACCACCTGCTGCATGTAGCCTTTCGGTGACTGACGAAGCCGTGTGGCACCCGCCGACCGGTCCTTGCTGGCCATCTCGGACATGCGGGTCGCCCGCATCTTGTCGCGCTCCACAGCCATGACTTTCATGCGCTGGTTGATGCGGTCGCGTTGTAGCAAGGGCAGCGCCAGTGACAGCACGGTCGCAAAGGCTGCGATCGCGGCCAACGCTGTCGCAATGAATTGCGGGCTGGCCAGCAGGTCTACAATGTCTTGCATCGCTTTCGCGCCTCAGTAGCGGGCGGCTTTGAATGCCTGTAGCCGCTGGAAAAAAAATCAGAACTTGAAGTTGATCATCTTGCGCATAACCATCACGCCGCATCCCATCCAGAACAGGCCGACGCCGATGAAAATGTTCCCCGTCCGGGTGTCGAACAGCGGCATGATGTAATTTGGTGATGAGAGCCAGATCATTGCTGTTACCCCAGGCGGCAACGAGGCAAGCACCATGGCAGAGCTTTTTGCTTCGCCAGCGAGCGCTTGTACTTTCATGGCCATCCGGAAGCGATCGCGGATCACGCCCGACAGATTGCCAAGCGCTTCAGAGAGGTTGCCGCCAGCCTGTTGCTGAATGGCAATAACGATGGTCAAAAACTTCACTTCTGGGAGCGGCATGCGCTGCGTCAGACGGTCGAGAGCTTCACTGAGAGAAACGCCGACCCGTTGCTGCTCGACGACTTCGCGAAACTCGCTGCAAATAGGCTCAGGGCTTTCGCGCGCAATAATTTGCAGGCATTCGTTTAACGGCAAGCCTGATTTTACGCCGCGTACAATCACGTCAATCGCGTTGGCCAGTTCGTTTGTAAATTTCTTCTGCCTTTTGGTGATCATTCTGGTGAGCACAAAGCGCGGAATTCCGAAAGTACCCACAAATAGCCCCACAACTACCGCAACGGGCATTGCGGCCGCATTCGGCATTGACAGGTAAATCAGTGTCGCACACATCAGGCCGCAAATGGCACTCGCAATCCAAAACGATTTTGGCTCGGCATCCAAGCCAGCGCGCTGCAGCCTGGTGCGCAGGTTGATGCGCTCTTTGGCCTTTTGACGTGCATCGATATCCCGTAACGAATCGGCGACCTGCTTTTTGCGGCTGGCAGCCACATCGGCAGCCGATCGCACATTCGATTTCTTGCTGCGGACTTCCGTCACGCTGGCCATGCGCTTTTCGGCTTGGCGATCACCCGAAAAGAAGGGATAGGCCAAAGCAAATACCAAAGCGGAAATGGCCCCGCCGGTGAGCAATGATATGATCAGAGTGCTGACCCCGCCATCAAGCATTGGCTTCACCCAGCGGGTTACCGTTAGAATCGAGAACTTCAGACGAGGCCAAGGCGTCGGCGAGGCGGGCCGTTTCCTTATAATATTCGGCACGGTCCCAGAACCGCGGACGGGCAATACCAGTTGAGCGGTGACGGCCGATCAGCTTGCCGTTGGCATCTTCACCCGTGATTTCGTAAACGATCAGGTTTTGCAGTGTGACCGTTTCGTCTTCCATCCCCAGCACTTCAGTGATGTGTGTAATTTTTCTTGAACCGTCGCGCAGGCGCGAGGCCTGTACGATGATGTCGATCGATCCCGTGATCATTTCACGGATGGTTTTGACCGGCAGCGAGTAGCCGCCCATCATGATCATTGATTCCAAACGGCTGATGGCTTCGCGCGGGCTGTTGGAGTGGAGTGTGCCCATGGATCCGTCGTGACCGGTATTCATGGCCTGGAGCAAGTCGAATGCCTCAGGTCCGCGGACTTCGCCGACGATGATGCGTTCGGGCCGCATACGCAGACAGTTTTTGACGAGATCTCGCATGGTGATCTCGCCTTCACCTTCAAGGTTTGGCGGGCGCGTTTCCAGCCGTACCACGTGGGGCTGCTGCAACTGAAGTTCTGCCGAGTCTTCGCACGTGATAATGCGTTCGTCGGAATCGACGCACCCCGTCAAGCAGTTGAGCAGAGTGGTTTTGCCCGAACCCGTACCGCCAGAAATTAGAATATTGCAGCGGACCCGGCCGATGATTTCGAGAATGGTCTTGCCATGCGGCGAGATCGACCCGAACTTGACGAGATTGTCGAGCCGCAGGCGGTCCTTCTTGAACTTACGAATGGTGAGAGCCGGGCCATCGATGGCGAGCGGCGGAGCGATGACGTTGACACGTGAGCCGTCGGGAAGACGCGCGTCGCAAATAGGGCTCGATTCATCGACGCGGCGGCCAACTTGGCTGACGATTCGCTGGCAGATGTTCATGAGCTGCTGGTTGTCAGCAAAGCGCACGTTGGTCTTTATGACTTTGCCGTTGACTTCAATGAACGTGGTGCCCGCTCCATTGACCATGATATCGGCGATGTCATCGCGCGCCAGCAGCGGTTCGAGGGGGCCATAGCCAAGCACGTCGTTGCAGATGTCCTCAAGCAGTTCTTCCTGCTCGGCAATCGACATAACGACATTTTTGACTTGGATGATTTCGCTGACGATGTCGCGGATTTCTTCGCGCGCCGCTACTGCATCCAGCTTGGCAAGCTGCGTCAAGTCGATGGTGTCGATCAGCGCGTTAAAGACAGTGGTCTTTACGTCATAGTACTCTTCCGAATGCCGGCGCTTGGGGGCTTCGGGTTCGACTCGCACGGGGGCTGCAGGTGCAGCCGCTACGGGCTTTGGTTCTGCCTGCACTGCGGGAGACGCGGATGACGCAACGGGACCCGCGGGCTGCTGCGGCAGCCGGCGCGGCGTTGCTGGATCTCCACTACGCTTGCCGAACATGAAGGCAGTCTCCTCAGCGTTTGAATTTCAACTTTTCGAGCAGCGGTGCCAACGGCGAGACCTTCTTTTCGACCTTCACTTCTTTGCGATGGGCTAATGCCATCGCAATTTCCCGGAAAGCTGGAACAGACTTTGCGTTGGCGTTCAGCTCTTGGATCATTTGCCCGTTGTTTGACGCCTGCCCAAACGTCTCGCTGTCAAAGTCGATGACGGCCAGCGCCTTCAAACCGATGTTCTGCTCGAACTCCTTGATCGAGATTTCCGGCCGCTTGGGCATATTGGCCATATTGATGATCAAGTGCGGCAGGGCATCGTTTTTGCGCGTGGCTTTGAGAAGATCGACGACGTTCTTGGCATTGCGCAGGTTGGCGAGATCGGGAGCGGCCGTCAGCACCACCTCATCGGCCTGGAGCAGAATGCGCTTGACCCACGACGACCAGGTGTGCGGCAGGTCGATCGTGACGTAGGGCACGTTCTGCCGGACGACGTCGATCACCATATCGCAGGCGTCCGCCGAAATATCATAGTCGCGATCGAGTACGACGGGAGCCGCGAAGATCGACAGGTGCTCGGAGCACTTGGTCAGCAGCCGATCAAGCAGAACTTCGTCAAGGCGCTCTGGGCTTGAAAGCGCTTCGGCAATGCCCTGGATCGGGTCTTGGTTGAAATCGAGACCCGTTGTGCCGAAGGCAAGGTCGAGATCTGAAATGATTACGTTCGACTTCAGGGCTTCCGACAAAATCCACGAGGCATTGTGGCAAATGGTCGACGAGCCAACACCGCCTTTAGCGCCAATGAACGCGAAGACGTGGCCTACTGGGTCGTTGGTCGGGTCATTATAAAGATTCGAGATGCTCTCCATGATCTGCACGGGCGACAGGGGCGCGACGATGTATTCGCTGACGCCACGCTTCAAGAGTTCGAGATACAGGAGCACGTCGTTGATGTGACCGATGATGACGACCTTGGTTCCCGGGTCGCAGGTCTCGGCCAGCTTGTCGAGTTCGCCAATCATTTGAGCGCGTGGCAAGCTGCTCTCGACAACGATCAAATTCGGCGTTGGGCTTTCTTGATAGTGCGCGACCGCAGCAATTGCGCCACCCATGTGCACACTCACGTGGGCTTTGCTCAGCCGCCGGTCTTCGGCAGCCGCCTGAACGGCGTTGGCCGTGGCGTTGCTTTCACAAAAGGCCTGGATGGAAATCCGGGGGATGGGGCGCGCAGAGATTGACTCTTCGGCGTCCACAGCGTCGAGGCCGTACTCGGTAAACTGGTCTGCGGCCTGAGCTGAAACGGTCGTTCTGGTCATGAAACATCGACCTCAATTGGTATTCTGAGTTGAGATTTTTTCGTCTTCGACTTTTTCCGTCGTCGAGCTCTTGCCGCCGATATACTTGCCCCACACGGCGTCACGGCGTTCTGAAGAGCGCTCACCGGGTGTGCGCGGTCCGAGCAAGTCAGCTGGGTTGGCAACCATGGCGGCCAGATTGCGCTGGTTGGCGCAGCCCATGTTGGGGTGAGGCAGGTTGTTCGGGTTGTAGGCCAGATTTTCCGGCCACTGGCCGCACTCTGGTCCTTCGGCGATATAGCGCAAATAGGATATTTTAATTGGAGGCTCGTGACTGCCGCTTTCTTGAGCGTACGCTTCGACTTGGATCGATGACTCATCGAATCCGCGATCGCTGAGGAGTGTGCGGATCTCGCCGACGGAGTGCATGGCTGCCACTTCGTTGTCCGATCCGCTTGGAGCAGAGATGATCAAGCGGCTATTACCGGCATCGCTGGCGCGTGAACGGTCTGCGAATGCCAGAAGCTCTGCACGCTGCTGCGGCACCAATCCAGACGAGCCGCGAGGAATGCGCAGGGTCATGGTCTGGGGCTGTTGCGATACGATGATCGGGTGGCGTTGAGCCGGGTCCACGAGGGCCCAACCCGCGACTTGGCCGCGATTGTCATCGGTCTTGCAGGCTGGCAACGAAAGTGTGAGTGCGCAAGCGATCATCAGATTGCGGCCGAAAGGCCGTGCAGCCAACTGAGCGCCAGGGAGGGTTTTAGTGTGCGTAGTCATAGCCTGTTTCCCTTGTGTCTCAGTTATTCAACGATGAACCCGTAGTCGCCCTTCAGATCGCCAACGGGCGCTGATGAGCCGCCGCCGTAAATCCGATTGAGATGGCCCATGAAGTTTGCCTTCATGTCCGTTGCTTCTCCCAATCCATCGAGCGGACGGGCCAGTTCTTGCCGTGAAACCGGCTTGACGAGAATCGGCGTCACCATGACGACGAGTTCCGTTTCCTGCTTGATGAAGTCCCGGCTGCGGAACAGCGTGCCGAGGACCGGCAGGTCCTTCATTCCAGGCAAGCCATCAATGTTCTGACGCACGTCGTCTGAAATCAGGCCAGCCATCGCCATCGACCCGCCTGAGGGCAGTTCCACGGTGGATTTTGCTTGCCGTTTTTTCAGTGCGGGGATCG
>JANNXL010000186.1:0-1787 GCA_031409575.1 Hyphomicrobium sp. | reverse complement strand
GGCGTCTGGTTCATCCGCCGGATATTGCCCTATCGCACCCATGCCGGCCGAGTCGAGGGTGTCGTCATCACCTTCACCGATGTCAGCGAGCGCAAGCGTATTGGTAAAGCGTTGGAAGATGCCAAGCACCAATCTGAATTGGCGAACGCTGCCAAATCCCGTTTTCTCGCCGCCGCCAGCCATGATCTTCGGCAACCACTTCAATCGCTCACCTTGTTGCAAGGGTTGCTGGCCAAGACTGTGCAAGGAGAGAAGGCCGAGCGGCTCGTTGCACGCATTGACGATACGCTGGGTGCGATGTCCGGAATGCTGAACACGCTGCTCGATATCAACCAGATCGATTCCGGCACTGTCCGCGCAGACATGGTCAACTTCGAGATCGACGGCATGTTTGCCCGCTTGCGGAATGAGTTTACCTATCACGCGCAAGCCAAAAGACTCCAACTGAGCGTGGTGCCGTGCGGCCTCACAATTTGCAGCGACCCGCGTCTGCTTGAGCAGATGATCCGCAACGTGCTCTCGAACGCCTTGAAGTACACGAAGCGCGGCAAGGTTCTACTCGGATGCCGCCGCCGCGGCGGGGCTGTGAGTATCGAAGTTTGGGACACTGGCGTTGGCATTGCAGAAGGCGAGCTCCACGCCATCTTCGAAGAATACCATCAGCTCGACAACGCCGCGCGAGAACGCAGCCGCGGTCTTGGCCTCGGGCTGTCGATCGTGCAGCGTTTGGGGATACTGCTGGGCCATCGGGTGAGTGTTCGCTCACAGCTAGGAAAGGGCTCAGTTTTTTCAATTGATCTCACATTGCCTCAGAGCGGGCCGGAACGCTCGCAGAAGCCGGCCGGGCATGACGGTGAAAAGCGAGAGGGTCACAATCGCTCCGGTACTGTGCTCGTTGTCGAGGACGATCCAGAAGTGCGCGAACTGCTCGAACTTTTTCTGAAGGGCGAGGGCCACGTCACGGCCGCCGCACCGGACGGATTGGCAGCACTGGGCATGGTGGCACATGAGAAGCTAAAGCCAGACCTCATTCTTGCCGACTTCAATCTCCCCAATGGCCTCAACGGGCTAGAGCTGGCCGCTAAGCTGCGGGAGTCCCTTCAACACCAGGTGCCAGTCATCATTTTGACCGGCGACATCTCAACGGGAACCTTGCGCGATATCGCCAGCCAAGACTGTGCGCAACTCAACAAGCCGGTAAAGCTGAGTGACCTGACACACGTCATCCAACGTCTAATGCCGCTACCGCCCAGGGTAGGTCAGGCGCGAGCGCACACGGCGGCCGCACCAGCCGATGGCCGCAGTCCGGCCGTCATCTTTGTTGTCGATGACGATGGCAACGTGCGCGATGGAATACGTGGTGTACTCGAGGCCGATGGCCAGGCCGTCGAGGACTATTCGAATTGTGAGGCATTTCTCGAAGCCTACCGTCCAGGCCGCGAAGCGTGCCTGTTAATCGATGCCTATCTGCCTGACATGAATGGGCTCGAATTGCTAAAAAAACTCCATGATTCCGGCCACCGGCTGCCTGCAATCATGATCACTGGCAACAGCGACGTGCCCATCGCAGTTCAAGCGATGAAGGCTGGCGCGTGTGACTTCATCGAGAAGCCGATTGGCCGCGCCGAGTTGCTTGCTAGCGTCGCGCGCGCGCTCGAACAGTCACGCGATGAAAACAAGCTGTTCGCATGGCAGGAGACGGCGGCCAGCCACATTGCAGACCTCACGCCGCGGCAGCTCCAAATCATGCACATGGTTCTGGCCGGCCACCCCAGTAAGAACATTGC
>JANNXL010000185.1:0-2437 GCA_031409575.1 Hyphomicrobium sp. | reverse complement strand
GAGGCAGAATCAGGCCCAGTGGCGAAAGCCCCTGGGTCTTTTTTGTGCCCAGCTTCGTATTCAACAGAGAGGTCCGCGATTGAGCTTTAGCTTTTGTCAAAAAATATGGCGGCGGAGATATGGACGGGGCTGCGAAACTTGGTCTGGAGCGTGGGAAAACAAAGATGATATGGTTGCGCCGAGTCCCAAGTTCTGGACCTCGGTCCCTGTGTTTTTTGAAGTCAACGAGACGGATGGAATGACCAAGACGGCGTTGCAAACTTCCGCAATTTTTTCTTCCGCCGCCGATCGAACGGCTGGAGCAACCGTGGCCGTTACGCAGGTGCTTGAAGCGCGCGCGCTCTCTTACCATCTCACCACCATGTCACTTGTGATGGCCGGTGGCGGCGATGGCCCCAACCGGGACAACAACAACGACGACAATGGCAATGGCGGGAGTAAGACCGGTCTCGTCACTAAGACCCGCCCGAAAACAAAGAAGCCCTCGCTCTACCGCGTGCTGCTGCTGAATGACGACTTTACACCGATGGAATTCGTCACCCACGTGCTGCAGAAATATTTCAACAAGAGCCGCGAGGAAGCCGAACGGATCATGCTTCATGTGCATCAGAAGGGTGTCGGCATATGTGGCGTCTACACTTATGAAGTTGCAGAAACCAAGGTTACGCAAGTGATGGACTTTTCGCGCAAAAACAGTCACCCTTTGCAATGCACCATGGAGAAAGAGTAGGTCGACGTGCCATCCTTCTCGAAAAGTCTTGAAGCTTCCCTGCACCGCGCGCTGGAACTCGCCAACGAGCGCAGCCACGAATACGCCACGCTTGAACATCTGCTCGCCAGTCTGATCGAAGACCGCGACGCCATGGCCGTGATGAATGCCTGCAACGTGGACACCGGCAGGCTGCGCACGCGCATCATTCAATATCTCGATACGGAACTGTCGTCTCTGGTCACCAAGGGTTCGACCGAAGCGCAGCCGACAACCGGCTTCCAGCGCGTTATTCACCGCGCGGTGGTGCACGTTCAGTCGTCGGGCCGCGAAGAAGTGACGGGCGCGAATGTGCTTGTTGCGATCTTCGCCGAGCGCGAGAGCCATGCTGCATTCTTCTTGCAAGAACAAGACATGACCCGGTTTGACGCCGTGCAATACATCAGCCACGGCATCGCCAAGCGTCCCGGCATGTCAGAGCCGCGGGCCCCGCGGGGTTCGGACGACGGCGACAACGAAAAATCCGAAGGCGGTGAAGACGGCAAGAAATCGGGCCAGGACGCGCTCAACGCCTACTGCGTGAACCTCAACAAAAAAGCGCGCGACGGCAAAATAGACCCGTTGATCGGCCGCGAGCAGGAAGTGCTGCGCACCATCCAAGTGCTGTGCCGCCGCCAGAAGAACAATCCTTTGCTGGTCGGTGATCCCGGTGTTGGCAAGACGGCGATAGCAGAGGGTCTTGCGCGCAAGATCATCAACGGGGACGTGCCGGAAGTTCTGGCGAGCGCCACGATCTTCGCGCTCGACATGGGCACGCTGCTCGCTGGCACGCGCTACCGGGGCGATTTCGAAGAACGTCTCAAGGGCGTCATGAAGGAAATCGAAAACTATCCCGGTGCCGTGCTGTTCATTGACGAGATCCACACCGTGATTGGTGCCGGTGCCACGTCGGGGGGCGCGATGGATGCCTCCAATTTGCTGAAGCCGGCGCTCCAATCGGGCGCCGTGCGCTGCATTGGGTCAACGACTTATAAGGAATACCGCCAGCACTTCGAAAAAGACCGCGCGCTGGTGCGTCGTTTCCAGAAGATCGACATCAAGGAGCCGACGATCCCCGACACGATTGAAATCGTGAAGGGTCTGAAGCCTTATTACGAAGAGTTCCACAAGCTGAAGTTCACAAACGAAGCCATCAAGGCCGCGGTCGAGCTGTCGGCGAAGTACATCCACGACCGCAAGTTGCCGGACAAGGCCATCGACGTGATCGATGAAACCGGCGCGTCGCAAATGCTTGTGCCGCTGGAAAAGCGCAAGAAGAAGATCACGGTCAAGGATATCGAAGCCACCATCGCGACCATGGCGCGCATTCCGCCCAAGACGGTCACGAAGTCGGATGTCGAGGTGCTGTCCAATCTTGAAAAAGATCTGAAGCGGCTTGTATTCGGGCAGAACAAGGCGATCGAGTCGCTGTCGGCAGCCATCAAGCTGGCGCGCGCCGGCTTGCGTGAGCCGGAAAAGCCCATCGGCTGTTATTTGTTCTCGGGTCCCACAGGTGTCGGCAAGACGGAAGTTGCCAAACAGCTCGCCGGCCTGATGGGTGTTGAGCTGTTGCGTTTCGACATGTCGGAATACATGGAAAAGCACACGGTCTCGCGCTTGATTGGTGCACCGCCCGGTTACGTTGGCTTCGACCAAGGCGGCCTGTTGACCGACGGCGTCGATCAGCAC
>JANNXL010000184.1:0-7942 GCA_031409575.1 Hyphomicrobium sp. | reverse complement strand
CGGTGCCGGAAAGTCGACATTGCTCAAGCTGGTGGCGGGTTCAACGCTGCCGGATGATGGGTCGGTGGCGCTGGGTGCCAGCGTGAAGATGGGCTACTTCGCGCAACATGCCATGGACTTGCTGGACGGCGAGCGCACGGTGTTCCAGACGCTGGAGGATCAGTTTCCCCAGGCCGGCCAAGGTTCGTTGCGATCGCTTGCCGGCTGCTTCGGGTTCTCAGGCGACGACGTCGAAAAAAAATGCCGCGTGCTGTCGGGCGGTGAAAAGGCGCGGCTCGTCATGGCACAGATGCTGTTTGATCCGCCGAACTTCCTCGTGCTCGATGAGCCGACAAACCATCTCGACCTGATGACGAAGGAGATGCTTATCTCAGCGCTCGGCAGTTACGAGGGTGCCATGCTGTTTGTCTCGCACGACCGGCATTTCTTAGCGGCCCTTTCCAATCGTGTACTGGAACTGACGCCAGACGGCGTTAACCAGTACGGCGGCGGTTATACCGAATACGTCGCACGCACAGGGCACGAGGCTCCGGGGCTGAGGAGTTGAGGGTGGGTGGAGCGATTGTGCGGACGGCACATGCTGGCAGCTGCCGTCTTTCATTTTATGATTTGGTCGCGGCGCCGGGTAGCGGCGCGCAGTATAGAACGCAGGGCTGGCAAGCCGATGGTTGATATTTAGAATCACCCTCCGCCCTAATCACGGACTTTTCTGTGATGGCAGCACCGGCCAATTGGATGTAGAACGCGGGGCACGGCCTTCGACGGCTGGAGCATGCGTAGCAACACCTGAGCGGCGGCAAGCGCCTCAACCCATTGCGGATTTAATGACGTCGCGCAAATCCAATGCCGATCAAAGGCCACCCCATGGTGCGCCCCTGCGGAAAGACCACGTGCCAGCACAGGTTCAGCCCTCAGATCAACGCGCCGGCACACCAACCCTCGACGAAACGTTTGTGCTGCTCGACAACAGTTCAGGCCACGGCGCGCCGTCGTTGTTGTTCGCAGATCCACGCGGCATCGTGTCGGCCGAAACACCCGGCGAGGTGCCCTCCGCCATGCGTCAGCTTGAAGAAGGGCTCGCTCTAGGGTTGCATGCCGCCGGCTTCTTTTCTTATGAGCTGGGATACGTGCTGGAGCCCAAGCTCTCCGCCCTCATGCCAGAAAAGCGCGACGTGCCTCTGTTGTGGTTCGGCCTCTATGGGCCGCCGCGCGAGATGGGTGAATTGGAAGTTGATCAATGGCTCGCGACGCACACGCGCTCAGGGAGCTATCAGTTTACCGATGTCACCCGGGCCTGGGACCGTGACGCCTACGTCAAGCGCTTCGAGGCGGTACAAGACAAAATCCGCGCGGGCGACATCTATCAGCTCAATCTGACATTCAAGGCTCGTTTCAAACTGTCGGGTTCGCCACTCACGTTCTATCGCGACATGCGGCATCGTCAGCGGGTCTCCTACGGCGGGATCGTCGATACTGGCAAATTGACGGTGCTTTCCGCAAGTCCTGAACTTTTCATCGAGCAGAATGGCCGTGAAATTACGACGCGTCCCATGAAAGGCACATCTCCGCGCGCCGGTACACCGGAGGCCGACGCGCAGGCGCGCCATGTGCTGGCGACCGACATCAAACAGCGTGCTGAAAACCTGATGATCGTCGATCTTATGCGCAATGACCTCGGCCGGATGGCAGAAACTGGAAGCGTCAGTGTCACGGACCTGTTCACAGTCGAGACATTTCGCACGCTGCATCAAATGACATCTGGCGTGAAAGCCACTCTGAAAGACGGCGTTGGACTGACGGAGCTGTGGCCAGCAATTTTTCCGCCGGGGTCTGTGATTGGGGCACCGAAAATCCGGGCCATGGAACTCATCGCAGACTATGAGACCGAGCCGCGCGGCGTTTATTGCGGGGCGATCGGGCACTTCACGCCGGGAGGTCAGGCGCTGTTCAATGTCGCGATCCGCAGTCCGGTGATTTTCCGCGATGGACGCGGCGAAATGGGCATCGGTTCCGGCGTCGTCTATGATTCAGCGGGCGAGAAGGAGTATGCCGAGTGCCTACTCAAGATGAAGTTCCTGACCGACCCGCCGCGCTCTTTTGAGTTGATTGAAACGCTCCTCTACGATGGGGGCGACGGGTTCTGGCTGACGGACCGTCACATGGAGCGGCTGCAGGCCTCGGCACGCTATTTCAGTTTCGCGTTCGATGAGGCAGCCGTGCGCGTGGCTTTGGCCGCGGCCGTGAAAGGGCGCGAAGCTGAGCGGTTGCGCGTGCGCATGCTGTTGAATGAAAGCGGTGGCGTGTCCGTGACCATCACGGCGCTGGGTCCAAAACAAACAGACGCCGTGATGCGCTACGTGGTCTCGCCGACTCGCCTTGATAGCCGGGATGCATTCTTGTTCCACAAGACGACGCGGCGCGAAGTCTACGACAGCGAGTGGTCGCACTACTCGCAAACGCTGGGAAGCGATGAAGTGATCTATTTGAACGAGCGCGATGAACTGGCCGAGGGTAGCAGGACGAACATCTTTATTGAAGGCGACGGCGTTTTACTCACGCCGAAGCTGATGGGCGGTCTTTTGCCAGGCGTATTGCGTGCAGAGTTGCTGGCAACCGGAAAAGCCCGCGAAGCGGTGCTCACGCTTGAAGATCTCGAAACGGCTGGCCGGGTCTTTCTCGGCAACTCGGTGCGCGGCCTGGTGCCTGCTCAAAAGCTGGCGAAAGACTGACGCTGGATTTGTGACTAGTGCGCCTTGGCGGTTTCAGGGTTGCCACGGTTTGGCGTTTCAATGGACGCGGTTTCCGCCGGCGCGGGTGGTCCTGTATTGAAAATGCTGGCTGCCGCTGCTGCGGTCAAAGCCAAGGCTAGGGTGATTTCCCGTGACAGACCGCGGAGACGGCGGCCGGCTGAGATCGTATTTATATTGAGCTGTGCGACTAGGTGTTCTTGGCGCATTGGGGCTCCAACGGTGGGCACGTTCCAAGACGGCAAGACTTACACCTGCCGTCTCGGTTCAGAAAGCCTAACCGGCGCCAATTCCAGGAACTAGGTGCACGACTGCCGCGCGACAGTTTGGTCGCACTCAATCGAGTTTTGAGAACGAGCCATGCCGGAATGAGTCCGGAGGTATTGATGCGCTTAGAAGGACTCTAAAGGCCCCGCATGATGCAGCCGAAAATCAGGACGACTTGGGCAAACAAGAGCACCCAGAATTCCTGGGTCGAGATGAACGGGATGGCGGCTTCAGGATAAAACCGCGTCACGATAGCAAGCACTGTCAGAATGACCGAGAGCATGAACGTCAAGATGCCTGGCGATTTGAGGGCCATTTGAGTGTCTCCGCTGCGGTCAATGTCGAGGCCAAACGCCAGTAATTGGCGCGCAGACTAGGGAGGCGTTGTTGCACCGCCGAATCCTGCTTCCGGGTTGCTTATAACAAGGCAAACCTTCAGGACCAGTGGCGCGGAGAAAAGGGTGTGGGCAACTCTCACACTGCGTGAGGCGGCTAAGCCACATGCTGCGGTGGCGAACGCCTGGAGGCTGGCGTGAACAGCCGCCGTAGCCACAACAATAGGAATAAGCCAAGAAGCGCGGCGCCTCCAATGGTCAGGGGATGCTTCTCCCACAGCAGCACCGGCTTGATGCGGCCTTGCCACGCGGCCACAAAATCCCCAGCCGTGGCATTGGCCGCGGTTCCAGAAGGACGCAACATCATCTCGACAGCAGCTGCTTGATCCCTGCTGGCCACAATCGCGTTACGCACCCGCGAAGATCCCAGCACCTGAATTTTTGCTGGCGCTTCCGCCACGGCTTCGAGAATACGCGTGCGCGGTTCCGGTTGAAGCCCGGTGATATAGCTCGCCAGTGTGGTCAGCTCGGGTCCGCTCAGCGACCGCGCGAGTCCCTTCAATTTGGCAGCTTCCAATTCAAACAAAACATCGCGTGCCTCGCGGTCAATGCTGGCGAGCTTTGGAATGGCGATGGGGTCCTTCAACTCAAGGATTTTTTGAAGCGAGGCTTTCGAGAAGCTATCGGGCGTTGTGCGCTGATGAATGGCGTGCTCCACGACCAGCCCCAAGTCATCTCCCGCCACCGCAGACCAGGCGAGTGCAGTATCGATTGAGCGCGTTTCGCGTGCGATGACCATCCCCGGATCAGGCAGGTCATTGATCGCGCGGGTGAGCGTTCCGTTGTCGAGCCGCTTCAAAACGCCGGTTTCGCCTTCGCCACCCAAAACCAGTGACGTGATCTCGTCGAGTCGCGGCAGTGCGGCGGGCTTGATGGTTTCGAGGAAGGCTTTGAAGCCCAAATTGCGGTCGGCGAGTTCAAGGGCCTTGGCGTGGGCGCTGCGGAATTCCTGCCAGACTTCGATCACCCGGCCTGCTGCCTTTGATCCGATTTCCTGAACGTGCATACCGATCTCTTCTTGCAGGCTTTTGGCCAATTCCTCGCGGACTTTCTGCTTGGTATCTTTGGATTTCATTTCATCCGACACGATGGGCAGCACACCGTTGCGCAAGTCCCATATGTCTTTGGCCAGCAGAACAAGACCGATGCCACCGGCCACCACGGACACGAGCCGGGCCAGCACGCTGCCCGCTACCCGCTGGCCGATGCGCTGCGCCATGTTCGCCAGTTGGCGCCGCATGATCAGAATGGCGGCGCCTGTAATACCCTGTCCGGATTGCTTCAGAACTGCGCCAGGCGTGATGTCGGCGGTGCCCTTATTGGCATCGGCGCTAAACTCTTTGCCGGCCGTGCCAGTGACAGCGGCCGCGACCGCCGACCCGTAGCGAGGCCCAAGGAAAGCTTTTAGGCACTCGAGCGTGGGGCCAGCCGCGTCCTGAGTAGCGAGTTCGATGCGTTTGCCCACTTCTGTGCCCACACCCGTTGCAAGTGCGGCTATGGCTGTTTGCAACGCTTCTGATTTGTAAACGCGGTCGGCGACGGCGATGGCCAGCTCCTGGGCCTTCTGCTGGTCTGCCAGCGATTTGATCAGGCCGCCAAAGCTGGTTTCATTGCGCACTTCTTCAACGGCAACATCGACGCGCTTGTCGATGATGGCGTCGAGACCGAGGCGCTGCCACTCCGTGTTGACGGCCGCGTTGTAGTCTACGCCTTTCAGTCCACCACTAAGTGCTGCAACCGTGACGCCTTCGATGGCTGACTTAAAGGCCTGATCATCGGCCGCCTGGCAGGCTTGATAGTCAGGCGCGTTGGCGGCACCCGCTGCGGCCGGCCAGCGGCTTATGGGTGCCAGCAAAACCGCAATCGCGGTTGCACAACAGACAACAGGGCGAAGAATGGACGGCAAGGACAGCACTCCAGCGGAGATCGTAAAACGGAACATTCAATGGGCCGGAGTTTAGCGCGGCAACATCTCAAGCAAACGGTTGAGGCCAGTATATGGGTCCGATTGCGTACCAACCGAGGCTTTTATGAAAAGGCCGCGCAGAAAAACGCCTTAAGACGCGCGCCTTGGCACAGTGGATCGCCCCGAATGCTCGCAATCGAGGGGTTGGGCCGGTTGGCTTTGGATGATGCTGGACGTGATGTCTGAATCCAAAATTAAGGACTTTGTTCAGACTTATGCCGCAAGCTCTCCGAATGTGGTGCTTTACAAGTGCCAAAGCGCGCCTGGCGGCGCGGTCACATTTCAGCCGCATCGGCAACTAAAAGAGGTTAACGGCGTTGTTGTTGCACTGCAGCACGTAAGTAACACGTAATGCTGCATTGCGGCACACTGCCCTATCGCCAATCGTGTGCAACGCTTTCAGACAGGAGCCACACTCATTGAAGCCGGCAGCTCAGCCGCAATGCCGAGCCGGGATTCACAAGCGCTGAAAGTTCGAAAAACGTCAAAAAACGCCCAATTCACGGCCCGCTGCGTCACCTTACCTCAAAAGAGGTCTTGGCTTTGAGCGGCAGGTCAGCCTAAAACATCTTGAGTAACTTACGAGCGAGTTTCTATACTTCAATGAAACATAACAATAAAATAGACCCCGTAAGAGGAAGTGTGTTGATCAACGGGGGGCGCACCGGCGTTCTTTTGATCCACAGTCTCGGCGGAAATCCCATCGAATTGCGCTTTGTCGCTCAGGGTTTGGCCAGGTCTGGCTACACTGTGTACTGTCCGTTGCTCTCCGGACTTGGTGGCGGCACGGACGTAACCGGCATGTCGTCGTGGCAGGATTGGTATACAGCGGTTGAAGCGGCTCACGATCAGCTGAAGCAGCATTGTGATGTGATCTTGGTCGGCGGGTTGTCGGCGGGAAGTATGCTGGCGCTGCGTTTGGCACGCGAACGGCCGCAGCAGGTGCACGGTCTCATGCTGTTTGCGCCGACGATCTTCCCAAACGGCTGGGCTATTCCGCGCTCGCTCAACTTCTTCAAACTCGTGCACCAGAAGTGGTTCGCGAAATTGTTCCACTTCCAGCAGCGCGCTCCCTACGGCATCAAGGACGAGCGCATTCGCAACTTCGTCATCGAAAGTTTCAAGAGCGAAGATCGCCCGGTCGAGGATCTGTTCGGGCGCGGCGGCGGCCTCGTATGGGAATTCTTGCGGCTTGGGCGCGAAGTGAAAAAGCGGCTCGGCGAAATCAAGCAGCCTGCTGCGATCTTTCATCCCCGCTTTGACGATCAAAGCGCGCTGTCTAACGCCATCACACTGCAAACCCGGCTCGCTGGACTTGTTGAAATGACCGTTCTCGATGACTGCTATCACATGGTCACGCTCGACAAGCAGCGCTCAATCGTGGTCGACCGCGCCGTTGATTTCGCTCAACGCCTGTCGCTCAAGATCGAAGAAAAGCAGGCCGTTGCGCGTCTGGTGAAGAACGCTTCTGCCGCTGAATAAGTCTGCCAGCCGCAACGGTTGAACTAAAAAACGGCGGCCAATTGGACCGCCGTTTTTTCATGTGCGCGTCCCGCAGATCCGCACGCCGCTACTGGTTTGCAAAACCTGCTTGCGGAGCGAACGGGGTAACCGCTGCCGGGGTGGGAGCTGCAACTGGAGCCGCGGTAGACACTGCACCTGTATCCGGATTGATGTACGGCTTTGGCGCAGCCACGACTTTTTTCTTCGTTTCGGATCCCGCTGATTTTGCTTCAGCTGACGCTGGGACCGTTGTCGCCTTCTTTGCCGGAACGACAGCTGCCTTGGTGACGGCGGGAGCCGATCCCGTTTTTTCAGTGGCCGGCTGAGCCTTGGAAATCACTTTTACAGCGGGAGCCGCAGTGGCCTTCTGAGTTGCTTTCTGAGTGGCGGAAGTTCCTGTGGACGTGGCCTTTGCAGCAACAGGTTTTGAAGCTGCCGCTCCAGAATTTGCGGCGGGTGCAGCTGCCTTTGCTGCCGGACTTGCAGTCGCAGCCTTTGTCGAAGGCAGTTGCGGTGCTGCGCTTGAAGGTTTGGGCGGCGCCTTTTGCGCTTCTGACGGCTTGGCAGCCGGTTGGGCCGAAGAAGGCTTTGCCGGTGTGGTCAGAGGTGCTGTACCGGCCTGAACCGGTGCGGGCTTGGCCTTAGCCGCGACCGGAGCTTTGATGGCCGCCGCGTCCTTTGTTGCGGTTGGTGCGGCCTTTGTAGCAGCCGGAGCAGCGCCACCCGCAGGCGAAGCCGCTGCCGCCTGTCCGGGAGCGCCGTTGCAACGCTGAATATCGTCGGGAGCGCGTGCCCACTCAAAACTTTTGCTCAAACCAAATAAGCCGTAACCGGTCAGTTGCAGCTTCTTGGGCGCAAGCAATTTCACGGACGCTTCGTTCTCGGCGCCTTTCTTGGGGTCATACACAATGCCGCGTCCCCATGAGCCATCGGTCAGCGGTTGCAGATCGCGCAAAATTTGCAAACCGCAGATCGGCCGCGATTGCATACTGGCATTGGGATTGTTGCGGTCATGGAGCGGTTTTCCCTGGGCATTTAAAGGCTGTTTCAGCCAAACGATCTGC
>JANNXL010000183.1:0-7813 GCA_031409575.1 Hyphomicrobium sp. | reverse complement strand
ACATAGGGCGCAACCTTGCCTTCCGAGGCCAGCCGCGACCGCAGCGACCGCAGCGCCTCGAACAAAACCTGATTGGCCTGGCTGACTTTTGATGCTGAACTGCTCTCGCGCCGCGCTTTGCCCTTGCGCTCCGAGGGCGGGGCCGTGCGCAGCATGAAGCGCTCATCGCCGCGCAACAAGGGCCGCGCCTTGTCTGTCAGCAGCAGCGTGCCATGACCTTCATCATCACCTGCCAGATAGCCCTGAGCTGCGAGCTGCCGGAAGACGGAGCGCCACGTGGCAGCATCGGTGTCTTTGCCGATGCCGAAAACCGAAAGCTTGTCGTGACTCAGCCTTATGGCGCGCTCGTCGGCTTTGCCGAGCAGAATATCGGTGAGATAGGTCACGCCGAAGCGCTGGCCCGTCCGGTAGGCTGCTGACAACGCTTTCTGTGCCGGCACCGTGCCGTCAGACGTGGCCGGCGGCGTCAGGCAGTTGTCACAGTTGCCACATGGCTGTGTGCCGCGCTGCCCGAAATAGGCGAGCAGAGCCTGCCGCCGGCAGCCCGGCATTTCCGCGAGCCCGATCAGCGCATCAAGCTTTTGACGCTGAACTTGTTTGAATGCTTCCGAGCCATCGCTTTGCGCGATCCATTGGCGCAGCTGGATGAGGTCTTGCAGACCGTAGGCCAGCCAGGCATTCGCCGCTTCCCCGTCGCGTCCGGCCCGGCCTGTTTCCTGATAGTAGGCCTCAATTGATTTTGGCAAATTGAGATGGGCAACAAAGCGCACATCCGGCTTATCGATGCCCATGCCAAACGCGATGGTAGCAACAATGATGATGCCGTCTTTGTTGAGAAATGCCTCTTGTGCAGCGCGCCGGACGTGGGGCTCTAGCCCGGCGTGGTAGGCTAGTGCCTTGCGGCCCTTGGCCGTGAGCCACGCCGCCGTCTCATCTACGGATTTGCGTGACAGGCAATAAACAATGCCGGCATCCGCCGGATGTTCGCTTTCGATGAATTGCCACAGCCGTTCTCGAGCACCTACCGAGCCCATTTCGGCAATGGTGTAACGGATATTCGGCCGGTCAAAACTGGCGACAAAGCGTTCGGCCTTTTCCAGGCGCAACTCTGTAACGATTTCTTCCCGTGTGCGCTCGTCGGCCGTAGCGGTCAGAGCAATGCGCGGCACATTCGGGAAGCGGTCAGCCAGAATTCGCAGCTGGCGGTATTCAGGCCGGAAATCGTGCCCCCACTGAGATACGCAATGCGCTTCGTCAATGGCAAACAGAGCGATCCCGCATTGCTCGAGCATGTTGAGGGTACGCTCCTGCAACAGCCGTTCAGGCGCCACATACAGGAGGTCGAGTGCCCCGGCTGCAAGCTGGCGCTCTACAGCCTGCTGTTCGGGAAAGCTCAGACTGGAGTTGAGGAATGCGGCAGCCACGCCCGCCTCT
Organism: Hyphomicrobium sp.; assembly: GCA_031409575.1. Classification (GTDB taxonomy): domain Bacteria; phylum Pseudomonadota; class Alphaproteobacteria; order Rhizobiales; family Hyphomicrobiaceae; genus JANNFX01. The sequence goes on along the minus strand of JANNXL010000183.1, from coordinate 6,379 downwards.
TTCAATGCGTCGACCTGATCTTGCATCAGCGCAATCAAAGGCGACACCACGATGCCCGTGCCGGGCCGCACCATGGCTGGGATTTGATAGCAAAGCGATTTGCCCCCGCCCGTTGGCATCAGTGCCAACGCATCGCCGCCGTTCAGCAAAGTCTCGATGACAGCGGACTGGTGAAACCTGAAACTTTGATAGCCAAAGACCACTTCCAGGATGTGCTGGGCCTGGTCGAGCGACCCGATGGCTGGCACGGCAGGCGACTGGACTTTGCGCAGGGCAGCAGGGGGCATCGAGGGTAAGTGTCCGGACTTGCTTGCAAAGCTCACTCTTAGCCGATTCTCTGGCCGGCACGCTTCGGCCCCCTGCCTTGCCACGGGAAAAACGGGTTTTTCGAAACTCTGGACATGAATGACGCCTCAGGGCCACATTCAGATCGGGTTCATTTCTGCCCAAGTAGTGTGCAACGAGTTCAGATGGCTCTGGAAAGGCTCCGCAGGCACGGTGGCCGGCCCGGGAGCTCAGGAAACAAAGGTTTAAGAAAATGCCTTCTCATGGCTCGGGTTTCGCTCTTACGGCTGGCGTTCTGATTGGCTGGGCCGCTCTGGCTCCGGCGGCGATGGCACAAGCCAATTGCGAAACCTATGGAAAACTTGCCTTGCAACAGCAGAAAGACAACGAAGCCGCCAAATGCGGTTTATCGGGCCAGGAATGGAGTACCGATCTCAAGGGCCACATCGATTGGTGCACCAAAGTCGGGCCTGACAAATGGAAAGTGCAGCTTCAGCAGCGCACGTCCGCTCTGGAAGCCTGTAAGGCCAAAAAGTAATGCGAGGGCATGCAACAACAGGCCCCAAACCCGGCGCGCCCAGGTGACGGCAGTGTCCAGACCCGCTAAGACGGGCGGCATGCCGGAGGCTTGGCTATGAAACGGATTGTCTCACTACTCATCATCGCTGCGGCGTTATTTTACGTCGCATGGCCCGCCTATTCGGGTGCTGCCATCAAGGCCGCACTGGAAGCGAAAGACGCCGGCGCCCTTCGTGAGCGCGTTGACTTCGATGCCGTGCGCGAGTCTATGCGGCCAGCCATTACAATAAAAGTTGAAACGGTGCTGGATGCCGCTGCTGAAAAGGCGGGACCCTCGGCCGCCAAAATATACGCTGCACTCAAGACACAGATGATGCCGAAGATCGTTGACGCCTCGCTTCAGCGCATTGTGACACCGGAGACGCTGGTCCGCGTCTACGCCGAGCGCGGCACCATCAAAGAAATCATGAACAAAATGATCGGCGAACAGGTCTCGAACGGCGGCGGCTTGGGCGGCGCACTCGGAGCGTTGGCGGGAGCATTCGCGGGAAAAGCGAATGATAAATCTGCGTCTGACAAGTCCGGCGGGATTGATGCGGGCAAAGTGCTGGGCGGATTGTTTGGCTCGAAAGGAAACACGGCTCCTGAGGCCCCGCAAACCGCTTTGAGCGGGCCAGCCAAGCCATCGGTCTCGTGGCGCAACGTGCGCGGCGCCGGTTTAGATGGCCCGCTCAGCATCTACCTGCGTCTGTCTAAGGACCCATCTGCGTTGGAGCCTGATATCACGGCAACGATGTCATTTCGGGCAGGTGGTTGGGTCCTGACCGGTCTTGAGCCGAGGCTTTAGAGGGCTAGCAAACGCCGAGCAGACACGCAGCCCGCTAACAAAATTAACTCTGCAGTGTCTTGATCTTCAGCATTCCAATTAAACATTTAGTCCAAATAAGTGGCTGCCAATATGCCACCAGACTGATTATTATGGCGTAGGCTGGACGTTGAACTTAAAAAACGGATTGGACAGGGTTGAGTTGGTCTGAAGCCTGCATCGATGCAGCTGAGGCTGGTCACCGGTAAGATCAAATAGAAGTTCAAAAAAGTTCACGGCGACGCAGTGCTGCTCGCTGCTGACCAGTCAAAACTTCATTGCGTTGGGGAGTTTCGTTATGCGTCACCTGGGAGCTTATGCAGCCCTCACTCTAGCCGTCTTTTCTGCCGGCTCATTCGTTTCTGTTCCCGATGCCAAAGCCACGCAGTCACCCGCGACCGAGTCGGGCAGCCCTCTGACGCTCGCCATCGTTGAAGAAGCGAACGCGCGCGGCAGCCTGGAAAAAGATAGGACACTCCAAGCTTGGTTGTCAGAAATCGAGGGTTTTTACCGTAGTCCTGGTGCAAAGCCGCTTTGGGTCGATGACAGAGGCTTTACACAAAATGGCCTTGGCCTAGCCGATGAAATCTCAAAAGCCTACACCTACGGTCTGGACAGCGCGCAGTTCCAGCTGCCGGATTTGCAGGCGACAGATTTAAGCCCTTCGGACCTTGCTGCCGCTGAAATCAGTCTGTCTGTTGCTGCTGCCAAATATGTCTGGCATGCCCGCGGCGGCCGGGTAGATCCGTCCAAACTGAGCTTGTGGCTTGATCAATCGCCGCGTGGCATCTACGCGTCTGAAGTACTCGGCGTGTTCACGCGGTCTCGGGATGCCGCCGCCATTTTGCGCAGCTATCATCCTCGCCATCCGCAGTTCGAAAATCTGCGCCAAGCCTATCTGAAGGAGCGGGGACTGATAGCGCCGGAGGTTCTGGCCGCAATCGCGCCGGGTCCCAAAGTTCAACTGGGCGGCCGTCATCCCGATGTGGTTTCAGTGCGTCAGCGCCTAGGTTTGACTGTTTCTGATCCGGCCTTTGAAGACGTCCTTGACCGCCGGCTGGTGGGCGCAATCCGCGAAGCGATGTATGAAGCGGGTTACGAGCGCAAGAACGGAATTGACGACGACGTGCGCCGCGAAGTGAGCAAAATCAATCGCGCGCGCGCTGGCAGCAACAAAGCGCTGGTCGACAAAATGCTGGTCAATCTGGAGCGCTGGCGCTGGATGCCCGAAACCATGGGGCGCTTCTATGTTTGGAACAACCTTCCAGAATTTCTGACGCGCGTCATCAAAGACGGCACGATTATCCATCAGGAAAAGATCGTCATCGGTACGCCTTCAACACAAACGCCGATCTTCTCCGATAGCATGAGCCACGTGATCTTCCAGCCGGAATGGGGCGTGCCGGAATCGATCAAGATCCGCCAGCTGCTGCCGCGCCTGAAGGGTGGAGACTACAGTGTGCTCGACCGCCGCAACATGCAGCTGCGGGGGCCAGACGGCAAACCGATGCGCGCTGGCCGGCTCAACTGGTCGAAGGTGAATATCCGCGACGTGTCGATTGTGCAGGGGGCGGGTCCCGACAATCCGCTCGGCCGCCTCAAGTTCATTTTTCCCAATGCGCATGACGTCTATATGCACGATACGCCATCGAAGGACTTGTTTGAGACGACGGTGCGCACACACAGCCACGGCTGCATCCGGGTCAAAAATCCGGACCGGTTTGCGGAAGTGATTTTGGGTGAAACGCAGGGCTGGTCCCCGGCTGATGTGAAAGCACAGCTGGCTAAGCGGCCGACGTACCAAGTCGACCTCACATCGCCTGTTCCGGTGCATAATACCTACTTCACAATAACGGCAGATGCAGATGGCAAGGTGACATCCAGCGCTGACGTCTACGGCCATGACCGCCGCGTGCTCGATGCACTGAACGGGAAATCCATCGCTGCGATCGCGGCAGCCGACCCTGCCCTGGCCCAGAGGCTGCAGAATAAAATCTTGGCGGAGAGCGTAGCAGTGCTCTCGCCCAAGAAGCCGCGCCCAGCTCCCGGCCTCACCGTCGCAAAGGCCCCGAATATCTTTGGGTTTGACCCCAACAAGCCGCAGCCTTCGTATCTGAAGAAGGGACCGGGCTCCCCCAAGCAGATGTTCTTCCTGCAACAGTATCAGTAAGACAGTCTCGCAGGGACACTACCGGACACAAGTGAAAATAAAAACGCGGCGACTGGAAAATCCAGCCGCCGCGTTTTTCGTTTCGATAGGGCCGCGTGCGCTACGGCGTGGCGGGAGCTGGCGCTGCGGGCTCGGGTACCGCCGGAGCGGGCTCGGCAGGTGCCTTTGCTGCTGGAGCAGGTGCCGCAGGTTCGGTCACAGCGGCCGGTATTTGCATGCCCGGAAGCGAGCCGTCTTTGTAGGCGACATACGACAAGCCGCCGAAAATGCCACCGAAGAGCACCGCCGTTACAACCGCATTCACGAAGCGATTGCTGAACGACAGCATGTTACCGATCAGGTCAACCACGAACACGATGGCAGCGGCCACGATGACCGGTTCAAGCCACGCCAGATCAGCAGGTACCGCGATGGTCTTGGGCACGTTGCCCTTGAACATGAAGAAGAACAACACAGCCGACAGCAGGCCAAAAATGATCGCCGTGACCAAGGCGTTCATGAAGCGGCTGCTGAACGACAGAATGTTGCCAATGAGGCCGACGACGAAGACGACGGCCGACATAACCACAACCGGCTCGAGCCAGGTTAAATCTGCAGGCATGAACATGATGCTTCCCCATTTTTACAACGCCTGTTCGAGCGGCGCCTGGGCGAGCGATATACCACCTTTTACGCGATGTCATGACGGTTTACGTGCGCCGCCCCCTCAAACGCGCCCGTGATAAGGTCCAGGATGCTGAAGTTGTTGCAGAACTCTTGATCGCTTCACAGCGCGGGACTGTTCCTGCCCCGCCTTACTTCACGAGCACACCCATGATATCGCTTTCTTTCATGATCAGAAGTTCTTGGCCGTCGATTTTGACTTCGGTGCCCGACCATTTTCCAAATAGAATCTTATCGCCCTTCTTCACGTCGAGCGCGACCACCTTGCCAGTCTCGTCGCGCGCGCCGGGGCCAACCGCAACGATCTCACCTTGTTGAGGTTTCTCGCCAGCCGTGTCGGGAATGATGATGCCGCCGGCAGTTTTGGCTTCGCTTGTGGCGCGCTTGACGACGACGCGGTCGTGCAGAGGGCGGAACTTCATATGGCGTTTGCTCCGGTTGAGAAGGGTGTTTCCAGGCCCGCGCAAGTCTGCGGGGGCAGACTTCAAAAACAATAATCGGACCGCCGGGTCAATGTAGAACGCGTGGAACGCTCAGGCTGCGTTCGTGCGTTTTTTGACGTGACGTTCGGGCGTTTTGCACAACTAAATGAAGCACTAAAAGTCGTATTGCAATCTCAGATTGAACACATTAACAATATGCGCATTAATGTCCGCAATCGCCGATATTTTTTAATGTATTGCCTATGGAGTTCCCCATGACCGCAGAGGCAGATTCCGATGCCAAGCTTCTGAAAACGGCCAAAGACGGAGAAGCCAATTGCCTCAGCGCTGAAGAGGGCGGGACTGACCATATCGTGTCCGATGATGTGCGCGAAGACCGCCTTGCGTACTTGGCCGATATGATCCGCGAACTGCAGGTGATGGCGCATCAGTCGGAGTTGGAGACCCTATCAGGGATCTTGGGACTGGCCCATATCGAAGCGCGCCAAAAATTGCAAAAAAAGACTGCGTGAAACGTGACGGTGAGACGGCCCTCACTCAGGCATGGGCAATAGCGAGACCAGTTGTGCGCCGTGGCGTTCGATGCGTCCGGCGAGATCCAATTCCATCACGATGCTGCGCACGTCACGCGCGCTGAGCGATGTGGCGCGCGCGATCTCATCGAGATCAATCGGGTGGGGGCCGAGCGCCGACACGACGGACCCTCGATCGCGGTCTGAAACGTCAGGCACGCCCAATACCAGCACCGGCGCTACGGGTACGGCCTGAGGGATCTCGCGGAACGCTTGCCTGTTTAGCCCGGCCATCGGTTCCAGCGTTTCGAGAACATCGCGCGGCTCGGTCACCAGCGTCGCCCCCGTTTTCAAAAGCAGGTTGGTGCCTTCCGCCCGCGGATCGAGCGGATGGCCCGGTACGGCAAAAACTTCGCGGCCCTGTTCTCCAGCAAGGCGCGCGGTCAGCAGCGTGCCCGACCGGCGCGCGGCTTCAATCACGAGAACGCCGAGCGACATGCCCGAGATAATGCGATTGCGGCGCGGGAAGTCTGCCGCGCGCGGCCGGAAGCCCGGCGGCTGTTCACTGACAAGGCAGCCGGACTCACTGATCTCGCGGTAGAGCTTGTCGTGCTCGGGTGGATAGATGTTGTCAACGCCGCCAGCCAGCACCGCAATCGTGCCTGTCGCCAGGCTCGCCTCGTGAGCCGCCCCATCAACGCCGCGGGCGAGGCCCGAGACAATCGCAAGGCCAGCACGCCCCAATTCGATTGCGAATTGTTTGGCGATCTTGAGCCCGGCGGCTGAAGCCAATCGTGATCCGATGATGGCGAGTGCCGGCTGTTGCAGCAATTCGATGCGCCCGCGCGCGTAAATCATCGGCGGCGGCACTTCGATGGCGGCGAGCGCTTTGGGGTAGCCAGGCTCCAACGTGAAAAAGGGC
>JANNXL010000182.1:0-4185 GCA_031409575.1 Hyphomicrobium sp. | reverse complement strand
CTCCATGGCACCACAACGCGATGATAGAATGGCGAAAATGGGATCGAGAAATACTCTCTCGCTTGTAATCACGGCGGCAATAAATGGTGATTGCCAAATAGCAAATACCGAATTGATGAGGTGCGCGGAGGTGCGGTGTGCGGTGAGTCGCGGGGCGCACTCAACGATCACATTTAATTTCATCATTTCCGCTCTCGCCATCCGGCCAGCGGCCCGCGGTGCTTCGCTGCAAAAGCAAACATCATGTGTGGTCCTTGGCAAAGCAGGCCGCGGCTTTTTTTAAGATGTCGCGCTCCGTTTGTGCGCAGCGGCTGCGCGCCGGAGGCGTGTCGTCGCGCACGGGCAAGAGAGAGCCGGCCGGGACGTGCCGGGCTCCGGGGCTGGGAATGCTGACCAGCGTTTTCTGCATGCGCGCCGTAGATCTTCAATTGAAGCGATTTTTGCGTAAGTGCTTGGCGCTCTGGGAAACCCGATCAAACATGCAAAAACTGCATAGCAAAACAGAACGAAGGGCTTCACAGCTGGAAAAATCATGCTATACGACCGTCATCAGCCGCCCGTCGAGGGCGGCTTTTGTGTCGGCTATACGATTGCGAACGCCACAGGCCCCGCATTTTCGATATACTGGCGATCCGGCGGGCCCGATGGCGGCGCGCTGGTTTTGGTGACGCGGGGTGGAGCAGCCCGGTAGCTCGTCAGGCTCATAACCTGAAGGTCGTTGGTTCAAATCCAGCCCCCGCAACCAAACAAAATATTGTCCAGCCCGGACACATAGATGACAGTTTGTACCTAAGACATGGGTAACACTCTCGTGCCGAACGGATTGTCGATTGGCTGCAGGGTCCTTTGTTCGAGATCGATGTATCCCAGATCGTAGGTCATGAAGGAGACGAGCCAGATGGCGTCGTCGGCTTGTTTGATACCGAGTCTGTTTCCGGCGAGCACGGTTGAGATATTGATTTTTTTCCGATGCGATACAGATCAAGCGCTTGAGCTGTTTTTACAGCTTGCGCTCGCGTGCGCTGAAATTGCTCTGGGTAGCGGTGTGGGTAGCGGAAAACGATTTTCGCGATGGTGAGCGATGTCCGGATTGGAGTCGAGCGGCGCTTAAGAGGCAAGTTCGCAGACCGCCAATCCCAAAAGTACCTCGCTGCGCTAGCCTCCAAAATGGGTAGCTTGCCCACATCCGGTCAATGTGGTTCGCTGCGGTCCGTTTTAGCTGCCAAGCGCGAGCTGATGCCGATGCACCCGACCAAGAACGCCAAACTGCTGGCTGCCGCCCGTACTCTTGCACAGGACATCGCCCGCCATCTCGATATCGACGCTTCGGTGAGGCTGTGGGACGGCAGCCTGGTACCGCTCGGGCACGAAGTCAGCAGCGATCTCAAACTGACAATCGCCAGCCCGGGGACCATCGCCTCGATGCTGCGCTGGCCGACACTCGATCGAATGATTCAGCACTACGCGCATGGCAACATCGGCCTTGAAGGCGGCACGCTCATCGACCTTGGACGTCAGGTGGGGAACCCGGCCGTGCGGCGACGCCTCAAGGGCTTGAACAAGGCGGGCCTCGCCCGCCACCTTCTGCCATTCCTTGTGATACCGGCAAACCGGCCGGGACAGAGCCGCGATTTCTCTGGCGATGCGTCGGGCTCGGACCGCCACCCCGGGCAGAACCAGGAATTTATTCGCTTCCATTACGACGTCGGCAACGACTTCTACCGCCTGTTCCTTGACCCCGAGATGCTCTACTCGTGCGCCTATTTTACCGATTGGGACAACACCCTCGACCAGGCCCAGCACGACAAGCTCGACATGATCTGCCGCAAGCTGCGCCTGAAGCCGGGCGAGCGCTTTCTCGACATCGGCTGCGGCTGGGGCGCACTCATCTGTCATGCGGCGCGCACTTACGGCGTCAAGGCGCATGGCATCACGCTCTCGCAGGAGCAACTCGCCTTCGCCCGCACGCGCATCGCTGAACAAGGGCTCGCGAGCCAAGTCACGGTCGAACTCATCGACTACCAGGATCTTAAAGGCGAGTGGGACAAGATCGCTTCGATCGGCATGTACGAGCACATTGGCCTCGCCAACATTCCGGCCTACATGAGCCGGGTGCGCGGACTGCTCGCCGATGATGGACTGTTTCTCAACCACGCCATCGCGCGCCGCGCCAAGCGCCATCAACGGGCCTTTTCCGCCCGCGCCGAACAGAAAGCGTTACAGAAGTACATTTTCCCCGGCGGCGAACTCGACGACATCGGCCATACCGTCTCGGCCATGGAGCAGGCCGGCTTCGAGGTGCACGACGTGGAGGCCTGGCGCTGGCACTACGCGCAAACCACGCGTTTGTGGTGCGAGAGACTCGATCGCAATCGCGCCAAGGCCGAGGCCATCGTCGGCGCGCCAACGACACGCATCTGGCTCGCCTATCTCGCCGGATGCTCGCTCGCCTTTGAGCGGGGCTCGGCGCGCATATTCCAGACGCTCACCTCCAAACTCGCCAGGGGACAGCCGCCACTGCCGCCGACGCGAGCGGACCTATATGGTGTCAACGCCTCCGGGACCGGCGTCTGAACTCCAGGCCCCCGACAGACAGCCGCGTGAGCACGGAGGGTCGAGATCTCAGCCAAATACCTGGCTACAGTGGCTTCGATGCACTTGCGTCTGGACGGCGCGCTTGCCGAACGCCAGATATGTAAAATCACAACGGAGGCCGATGCGCGCTGCTCGGCTGGAGTTGGCTTTGCAGAAAAAGCGCACTAGGTCCGGTGTCTTTTTTCGGCTCAGTCTGCCAACGATTGTAGAACCACACCCATTGATCAGGCTTCACACTGATCCACCGCTCGAAAACAGCTTGGATAGCGGCCGTCGCCTTTGCAATGTCGGCGTCCTTTTCACCCGTGCGTGCCACGGCGACTTCCTCGATATGGACGCTGAACCGGACGCCGGCCAAGCGATCAACGCGGGCAGCGAAGATTGGGATATCGTACTTGATACTCAAAAGTGCGGGCAGCGACGCAGACGGCGCGGGGTGAGCAAAGAACGGCACGATAATTCCGTTCAGATCACGGTGATCGGCGAGCATGCACATGCTGCCGCCATCGCGCACATGACGCGCAACCTTCAAAAGCGTGGCCGAGGAGGCAGGCAGCAGACCTGATGGGTAAAGGCGCTGACGCAGATTGCGCAGGTAGTCATCGGCCTGCCGGCTCCTGAGCGGCCTGTAGATCCCCATTGGCTTTTCGCCGAGCCGGGCTGCCGGGATCATCGTTGCTTCCCAGTTGCCGTAGTGCAGTCCGACGAAGACGGCACCACCCGTTCGCCTCAAGGCTGCGCGAACCTTGTCTGCGTCCTCGCAGTTCAAGCGACTCTCGTCATCCGCTATCTTGTCGATAATAAAGCCTTCAGCGACCGTGCGTCCAAAGTTGTCCCACATGCCAAGTGCAATGCGGTTGTGGTGTTCTGCTGACATGGAGGGGAAAGCACGGGCGATATTTGCGACAGCACGTCCGTGGCGCCGCGTGCGGGGACCGGCAGCGAGCGCGATGCGTGCGCCGAGTCCCGAGATCGCCTCGATTGACATAATGGCGGGGAGCCAATTCAGAAAGGCCAGTCCCCACACTGCGATATGCCGATTGACAAGCAGCCACTCGGTTCGTCTTCGGGCACTGCGAGCCGGCACTCCATCGGTCGACGGCCCTCTCTTCTCACTCCGCATCAGCTGCTGATCCCACCTGGAAACCGCGAGGCCTTTGCAAAGCGTGCAGACGCATTCATCTGCCTGTCAGGTGCGATAGCAAAAGAGCGACGGGCAATGAAAACACAATCCAAATCGTGTTTACCTTGGAATGGACATGAGGCCGCGCCTCAGCCAGGTGATCGCGCTGCTCGTCGCCGGCTTTCTGGGGCGTGTTCACAGCCGCCTCTCAACGCCAATTCGACCATGGCACTCTCTTGACCGCCGGAGGGCGTTGATCAACGCGTCGAGATCAGAGTTTTGATTTGCCTTCCGGCTCGGGTCATGGCGTGTACCAGATGGGCGATGTGTAGGCGCGTTCCGTCACCGTCATCATCGTCCCCGGCAGGGGCTTCACGCCGAAGCGCTTGGCATCATAGGCGGTCCAGCGCGGAGTTGGGATTTCGATAACGCGGCCATAGTAAAAGGCCCGTTGCTTCGGATCGAAG
>JANNXL010000181.1:0-15350 GCA_031409575.1 Hyphomicrobium sp. | reverse complement strand
CCCCAGACGTCGCAGAACAGCACGTCAGAGTTCGCGAGAAGTGTGCCAGCGCGTTCGAGAATAGGCGGGGCTGCGGAGAGATTTTCCACGCGGGTCAGGTTCTGAGACTTTCGCGAGAGTACTTGCGGCTGACTCGTTCTTATCACCTGTCTAATTTAGAACAACCGCCGCATTTTGGATGCGCGCAGCGGCCGGCTGCCCAATGGGCAGTCGCTGCGCGCCAAGAAAAAGTCTTACTGCGTCGCGACGGCCTGGGCCGGTGCAGCCCAGAAGCGCACGGTTCCATCTTCGCCGGCAGCAGCGATCTTCGAACCATCTGGGCTGAAGGCGACCGAAGTCTGGCGGCTTTGCGCTCCCGGCAATACGCGCGCCGCGCGCCCGCGCTTGAGATCCCAGACGCGTACCTTGCCGTCTTCACCTGCCGAGGCAAGCAACCCGCCCGAGGGTGAGAACGCCAGCCCGCCGACCCGGCCTTTGTGGCCATAGAGCCGTTGCCGCGTAGAACGCGACTGGGTTGACCAGATGCGAATATTGCCGTCGAGACCCGCCGACGCGATAGAGCGGCCATCCGGCGCAATCGAGAGTGTCGTCACAAAATCGCTGTGGCCAGAGTAACGGCGCGTCATCTCGTAGGTGTCGCCCTTCCACAACTTCACGTTCTTGTCGGCACCGCCCGTCACAAGCAGCGGGCCGCGAGGCGTGTTGGCAAAGGCGATGGCCTGCACCGCGCTTTCGTGCGCGTCCATCACGTGCGCAGGCGTGCTGGACGCTGTGTCCCAAACAGTTGCTTTCCAATCGTGACTGGCGGCGATGAACCGGTCCGCTTGACCGAGGAAAGCAACGGCCCAGACCTCGGCATCGTTCCGTTTGAAGCTGGAAATTTTCGCCGCAGTATCGATGTCCCACAACACGGTTTGGCCGTTGGCGTGGCCCGTCAGCGCCCGGTTGCCAAACACGGCAAGTGATGTTGCGGGGCCGTCGTCGAGCTCAATCGTGCGGTCTAACGTCAGCGCTGACGTGTTCCAGATCTTGATCGTCGCGTCGGCTCCAGTTGTCACCAGCGTTTGCCCGCCTGCGGTGTAGGCGATGTGATTGGCAGAGCCGGCATGGGCTTTGATCTCACCCAGGGGAAGGGCATTGACCGGCGCCGATTGCTGACTGGCGACAAGCGCGGCACCCCGCGTCTCCATACGCGGAAGTTTGTTTTGCAATGCGATGATGGTGCTGGCAACACCGAGCGCAATGAGCCCCTTGAACAGCAGCGGCCGCCAGCTTCGATTGCCCCGGAAGCGGTTTGATTTCGGAACGGGCGGTTTGCGCGGACCCGGCGGCGATGGCACGCGCACGATTTCGGCTTTGGGTTTGGCGGGCGGCGGCGTGTTTTTCGCTTTGACTTTGGCTGCTGGTACGGGAGCTGCTTTCGCCGCGGGTGCAGGCACCTTCTGCGGCTTGATGAAAGGCGGCGTCGGCGTTTCCAGTTTGACGGTGCTTGCAGCAGGGCCGCTCGCAACCTTCGCCGGTTCTACAGCGACAGCCGCTGCCACGGCTTCAACCACGGCGGCCTTTACGGGTTCAGGCGTTTTACGAGGCTGCAAGCCTTCAAGAAAATCGAGCATCCGGCCTTGAGGTCCGGGCGCATCAGGTGGTGGCGGCGCATGTGCGCTCGGTTCCAATGGCCGCGCATCTTCGCGATTGGCTTTCTTGCCAGACGTGCGTGAGAACCATCCGCCGCCCGCTGCCACGGGGGCAGGTGCGGCTTCAGGTGCCAGTAACGCGCCGCGCCATTCGGCAACGGATTGCGGCCGGGCCTCCACGTTCAGCGTCAAGGCCTTATCGATGGCTTTGAGGAAACTTGCCCGGTAACCGCCCACGGCCGCATCGCGCGCCGGAACCAGTTCGTCTTTGACCATGCGCGAGGGGCTATCGAGCGGACGCTTGCCAGTGACGGCGTGATAGAGCGTGGCACCGAGTGCATAAATATCGGTCCATGCGCCCTGCTGGCGGCTTGTCTCGGCGTATTGCTCATAGGGCGAGTAGCCGGGCTTCACAAGCGCAGAAACGGTTTTTGAATGCGCTGCGATTTCGCCACGCGCTGACCCGAAGTCGATCAGGACTGGCTGGCCGTCTTTGCGGATAATGATGTTGTCGGGTGCAATGTCGCGATGCAGAAAGTCACTTCGATGAATGCTGTCGAGCGCGTCGAGCAAGGGCGCGATAATCTGATCGAGCTCTTTTTGGCGCGGCGCGCGTCCAAGTGATTTCAGCCACGCCTTGAGACTTTGCCCCTCCTCGAAGTGCAGCACCATGTAGCCGGTGTTGTTGGCGCGGAAGTAGCGATACACGCGCACAATGTTCGGGTGGCTGAACTTGGCGAGCGTTTGCGCTTCTTCGATGAAGCGGTCGAGGCCCCATTTATAGTCGCCAGCGCACTGTTCGGAACGCGGAGCCGCGTCAAAGCCTGCGGTGCGGGCAGCAAAATCCGACGGGAAATACTCTTTGATGGTGACAGGCCGGTGAAGCGCGATTTCGTCGGCCAGATACGTGATGCCGAACCCGCCCGCGCCCAGCACGCGATCGATGCGGTATTCCCCGGCCAGCTCTGTGCCGCTTTGCAGCGCAACGAGATTTGTCATGCGGGTGCAGTCACAATGATCGGTATCCAGGGCTGGCGCGCAAACGCCTGGGGTCTCACGTACGCAGACCGAACCGCAGCAGGCCTGCAAATCAGTTGTTGCAGCAGGAATGTGGCAACTGCACGGGCGATGAACTCCAGATGAACAAATCACAGCCCGGTCGCTAAGCGGCCATGTTGCTGCCGCAGACGGCGGCGACTGTTACGATGAGGTTGAAACCGCACTTTCAAGAGCTGGTTTGCTCGAAAGCTGCGGCCATGCGGAACACGTAGCTTTTCGAATTTAGGTGGCTGTTGGGGCTGAGGCCCCTCGCTGGATAGTGTCGCGCCAATCGGTTTGGCGGCGTTCGTGCGGAATGCGAAGACAACAATGGAGCAAACACAATGACAGCAGCGGGAGGCAGCCCAGCGGGGCCGCGCGCGGGCCGGTTTCTAGGTTCGTTGAAAGATGCATTGGTTGCGGCAAGCCGCGAAGATACAGGACAATCTCCGATGATCAAAGTAGCCCAAGCAGCGCCCATTGCTCCCGCCGCGCCCGCACCCATGGCAGCATTGCCACCGCCATCCGGCGTGGGCTCTGAGTCAGCGGCGAAGCCCGGCAGCCCGAATAGCCCGGCACCACTCAGCGCTGCGGAGGCAGCACGCGAGGTGCGTGCCGCATCAAGTCCCATGCCCGACCGTCATATCGAATCTGATAGCCCGCCAACGACGCGAGTCGTCAGGGCGTCTGCCAAAGCGGCTGAATCTCCGCAGCGCACACAGCTGGTGCGCGGCAAAATGCAGGTCAAGCGCGGCGCATTCGATCAAGATCCCGTTGTCGGCTGGCTGGTCATTGTCGGTGGCCCCGGTATTGGCCAGTTCCGGCCCGTGTTCGAAGGCAACAACACGATTGGGCGGTCCGAGTCCAACCGGGTCTCCCTCGATTTCGGCGATGATGCGATTTCATCGGAAGAACAGGCCTACATCCGGTACGACTCGGCGGAACGGTCTTTCCTGTTTGTGCCCAACCTGGCTAAGACCAACATCGTCTCCGTCAACGACAAGCGCCCGTCAGGCGCGGTCGAATTGAGCCAAATGGATGTCATCACGATGGGGCGCACTCAGGTTGTATTTGTGCCATTCTGCGGTGCAGACTTTGATTGGTCGGCGATCACAGAACCGAAAGCCTAATGTCGCTATTCGATCACGCCAGCCGCGCAACGCAAGGCGCGCGGAATTACCAGGAAGACACCGCACTTGTTTGGCCGGGGAACGACTCGTTACTTCCCGGCACCGGGAGTCCTGCGCAGGGTGCTTCAGCGCGTAATGGATCTGAGTTTGTCGCCGTGCTGGCTGACGGCATGGGCGGCCATGCAGGCGGGGCACTTGCGAGCCGCATGGCGTGCGAGAATTTCCTCAAGACGTTCGCAACGCACGATGGTGCCACCCGCGACCGGCTTGCTGCAAGCCTGGACGCGGCCAACGCCGCAATTGCCGAAACTGTTTCATCCAATCCGTTATTGAGCGGCATGGGCTCGACGCTTGTCGGCGTCGTATTCTCATCCGATGGCGTTGAGTGGGTAAGCGTCGGGGATAGCCCGTTGCTGCTGTACCGGCGCGGCGAGATCGCACTTCTCAATGAAGACCATTCGCTGGCCCCTGAACTCGACCAGATGGCAGCTGACGGGCGTATTACCACCGAAGAAGCGCGCCGTGATCCGCGCCGTCACATGCTGCGGTCTGCAGTGACAGGGGATGAACTTGACCTAGTCGATTTTTCCGGCAAGCCGCTCGCCATCGAGCCCGGCGACTATGTGATCCTGGCCAGCGATGGCTTGCAAACGCTAGAGCCCACCGAAATCGAACGCATCATTTCGGCTTATGCGGCAGATGGCGCGCAGGCTGTGGCGAATGCGTTGATCCGCGCTGTCGAAGCCATCCGCGACCCGCATCAGGATAATACCACGGTGGTCGCCGTGCGCCGCGCGCCGGTTGTGGTTGTGTAGATTCAATCAGCCGACGGCAGCACTATCAAATGATCGGGCAATTCATTCGGGTCGCGTGAGCCGGGCGGGAAATGCTGGGCCAAATGCTTTCCAGTCTCCTCGATGGCCTTGACGAAACCGTCGGCCGGGCGGGCGTCTCCGATCAGTGCCGCCAAATCGTCGACAATTGATTTCCAGGTGTCCCTGGGCACTTTCTTGTCGATGCCCGTATCGGCCAGCACTTCGGCGAAGTGTTCAGCCACCGAAACAAAAATGAGAACACCGGTCCGGCCAACGGTCGTGTGCAGATCTTGCGCCAGGAATTGTTCTACAGCGCGGCGATGGGCGCGCCCGTGTTTGACACTGCGCGGCACCAGCCAATAGCGGACCGGCCGCAGCATGAACACGAACAGCAGCGCAAAAAACACCACGAGCTGCACGACGTAAATCTTATGCACGCTCACCCAGGTAAAATGGATAAGCGGCCATGGCACCAGCAGCGCGATCAGCGAGGCCCACATGAACGGCGCATAGAGATAGCTGCTGCTTTCGCGCGTCACGACAGCTACGATCTCACCAGACGTTTTGGTCTCGGCTGCGGCAATCGCCACCCCGATGCGTTTCTCATCTGCGTCTGACAGCCAAGCCATCGTGCCTATTCTCCGCGCGTGTGCTGTACGTCTCTTAACCCGCCAACGTCTTCTGCTACCAGCTTCCAGAGGACCCGCCACCGCCAAAGCCGCCGCCCCCGCCCGACCATCCGCCGCCGCCCCCGCCGCCAGACCAGCCACCGGAGTTGCCAGGGACGATCACCGCCCCGCTATCGTCCCAGCGTCGCTGCCGGCGCCGGTGGCCATTGCGAATGTCCTGCGGCATGTTCTGGGCCCGCTTGGACTGCTGGTAGATCACGAACACGACGATTGCGACCCAGATTGCCAGTATGATCAACGCTTCATAATCGAATTCCGGTCCCGGCAGGCCGCCCTTGGCGCGATCTTTGACGGCGTCCGCATCTCCCAGCAGCACGTCATTGATGTCGCGCACCCCATCGCGAATGCCGCCAGAAAAATCGCCGCGCCGGAACTTAGGCAAGATGCCGTTTTCAATGATCAGCTTCGACAACGCATCCGTCATCTGCGGTTCGAGACGGCGGCCAACCTCGATGCGCACTTTGCGTTCATTGGGGGCGATAACAAGAACGATACCGTTGTCCTTATCTTTTTGGCCGATGCCCCACTTGCGGCCGAGTTCAAGGCCGAATTCTTCGATGGTCACGCCCTGCAGAGTGTTGACGGTGACCACAGCCAGCTGATCGGTCGAGGTTTCTTCAAGCGATTTGAGCTGGGCTTCTATGACGGCGCGGTCTTCGGCGTTGATCAGCCCCGCCTCATCGGTGATGCGGCCCTTGAGTTCCGGAAGTGTCAGTTCAGCCCGTGCCGGCGGCGCAAACAGCGAGAGGCCAAGAAGCAGCACGAGTAAGGCGGTTTTGATGCTTGGCACAACGGAAGCACTGGCCGTTCCCCCTCCCCAGCGGGGAGAGGTTAGGGGTGGGGCGAAGTGTCTGCGTGATATTGAATATGAGCGTGATGCCGAAGGAAACTTGACAGACTTCGCAAGCGGCCTCTCCCCACCCCCGCCCCTCCCCGCTGGGGAGGGGGGCGATAGCGAACTACTAGCCAGCCACGCCCAGATGATCTTTGTGAAATGCAGCACGAGCAACACAAACACGCCCAACCGGCTGGGAGAAATTGGTTCTCGCTTCACCAGATAGGCGCGCTCTGGCGCTGAGATCGCAGCAGCTAGCGGCACTTCAGGCATCGGCGTGCGTGCCTTCTTGTCGAGTGGTTGGCTGCTTATTTCTTCTCGGTGCCGAAGTCGACCTTGGGCACTTTCATCTCTTCGGCCGGAAGATCGAAGTTCGCCATCTCGACCTTGTCGGTATACAGGAACTGCTTCCACCACTTGCCGGGATAAGTCGTAATCTCGGTGTTGTATTGCTTGACCGCCTGAATGTAGTCGCGCCGCGCTGTGGCGATGCGGTTTTCGGTGCCTTCGAGCTGGGCTTGCAGTGTCAGGAAGTTCTGACCCGACTTGATATCTGGGTAGCGCTCAGCCACCACCATCAGCTGGCGCAGCGCCCCGCCCAGAGTATTCTGCGCATCCTGGAACTGCTTCATGGCCTCAGGATTGGTGAGAATATCGGCCGGTATTTGCACACTCGTTGCCTTCGCACGTGCTTCCGTCACTTGCGTCAGCACCGACTTTTCCTGTTCGGCAAAACCTTTCACGGTATTGACCAGGTTGTCGATGAGATCCGTGCGGCGCTTGTATTGATTGAGCACTTCCGACCACGCGCTCTTGGCGCTTTGTTCATACGTCGGGATGTTGTTGACGCCGCAGCCGCCGGCCGGCAACGCCAGCATCAAAACCGCCAGCAGGGCGAGGGGTTGATTGAAACGGGTTCGCGAGACGCGCGTCATGGGGAAGGCTCCTCCTAACTGAGACGATGGTGTCTCGTATGGCTTAACTCTGTGTCGCGCAAGCGGCGATAGCCAGCGCGCGGCCGCCCTTTTGGGTATAGCGGCGGTTGCTGCCGCGATTTGAGACGCACATGAAGCCGCTCTTCACTATGAAATGATAACGGTTTCTGCAGCCCACGGACTTCAGCTATTTTCCCGCCACAGGGGGTTGGAAAGCCTTCGTGCGAAGCCTCGCTACCAAGTGTGGCGTTTGCCCGGAACGGCACCGATCCCCGATGAGATCAAGAGCGCGGCGCTGACTTCGCTCCTACAACTTAAATCAATAGAAGGGATCAAGCATGGTTGTGCGTTGGGGATCGGCTTTGGCGGCCCTCGGGCTTGCGGCGTTTGCCAGCGGCCCCGTAGCGGCCTGCCACAGCGGACGCGAGTGCTACGAAAAGGTGCGCGCACCAGACGTCTACAAGACGGTTGAGCGCAGCGTGGTTGTGCATCCGGGGCGCCGTGAAGTGGTCCATGTGCCAGCCATCACGCAAACGCGCACCGAACGTGTCGAAGTGGTTCCTGCCCGTGTCATCACCCGCCCCATGCCCGCCGTCTATGGCTCGATCCTGCGCCGTGAAATGGTAGCACCCGCTGCAGTGACTTACGTTGAGACGCCACCCATAGTGCAAACGGTTCATGAAACCGTGGTCGTGAGCCCGGCTGGATACCGCTGGGAACATACGCGCGGCCGCCATGGCGAAGTCCGCAAGTGCAAGGTGCCCGTTGCAGCCGTGACGCGCACGGTTGCCCGCCAGGTCATGGTCCGCCCGGCAAGCCGCACGCCGATTGTACATCCGGCGGTCTATCGCGATGTGCCGCGCCCGGTTGTCTTGCGGGAAGCGTCGGTTCGCTCGGTCTATGTTCCCGCCGAACACCAGTTCGTTGATCACGCAGTCGTGGTGCGCCCCGCCGGCCAGCAGGTGATCGAACATGCGCCGGTCGTTGCCACCAAACGGGAACAGGTGCTCGTGCGCCAAGGCGGCTACGCTTGGCAGCGGACACACTGAGGTTTCGGCTGCCGCGCAGCGCGCCGAGCCTCCAATTGTCTATCAATTTCAAGGGCGCAGCTTCGGTTGTGCCCTTTTTCGTATGCGGACAAACGTGGTTTTCCGCCGTGTCTGATCCGCGTCGGGCCAGCCGCCTTCGCGAGGATGCCACAATCGTTGCGCAAAACGTGCAACGTGGGGCATAGGGTGTCTGCTGCGTCAGCATGCGGCGGCCATCCAGGCTGCGAACAGTGCGACGCTGAGGGGACTGAATTCAAAGCGCGGTCATTCATCACAATTTGAATGCTCTGCGCAGGGGGCGGCAACGCACGATGCGCAATACGATTGCCGTGATGAACACCAAAGGCGGCGTGGGCAAATCCACGGTGGTGATGGCGCTTGCCGAAACGCTTTCGGCTTATCACGGCAAGAACGTGCTGGTGATCGATAGCGATAGCCAGGCGAGCGTGTCATCGATGCTGATGACGGTCGCGAACTTGCATCGCCTGCAAAGCGATGGCGCAACAATTGTGGACTATTTGATCGGACGGGTGCTGCAAAACTCCGAAACGCAATGGCCGCGTTTTGTGGTTCGAAATGTTTCCGACGTCGATGATGCGCGCACCGTGTTCCTTATACCAAGTGACATGCAACTGACGCTGTTCGAGCGCGAAGTTTCGAAGGAAAGCCTGCACGGAAAACTGCGTCAAGCCATCAGCGCGCTGTTGACCGAAGCGCGCAATGTATTTGATGTCGTGCTCATCGATTGCCCGCCCGGATTGTCGGTGCTGACCGAAAGCTGGTTACGCGAAGCGGATTTTCACGTCTCTCCGACAAAAGCCGATTACATCTCGCTGTGCGGGCTCGAAGTCTTCCGGCGCTTCAAATCGCTCAACCCCGAGATGGGCTTCGCACACGATCTCGGTGTCATTATCAATATGAAAGACGCCCACTCGGCGTCGGAACAAGACTATCACGGCTGGCTTGCAGCCGACGCCAAGAACCGCTGTTTCGGCTGGACACTGCCGCGCATGAATGCCCTGCAAGACGCGGCTCGTTTTCAGTCCGAAGAGCGCTCGTTCTTTGCCAAGTATCCGGGCCAGGTGGGCGAGGCAGTGCGTGGGCTGGCAGCCGAGATCCTTGAGCGGATGGCACAGGCACCACTATCAGTAACGGGCGGGGCAGCCTCCGGCGGCACAGCCGAAGTTGACGTGCCCGCAGCCGCGGCGCAATAGCGGCCGTTTTCCAGCTCGCAAAGGCGCATAAAGTCTAATACGTTGTTTTAATTTATTATTTTGGAACATTTGGAGCGGGCGAAGGGATTTGAACCCTCGACCCTCACGTTGGCAACGTGATGCTCTACCCCTGAGCTACACCCGCATCCAATATGGTCGATCACGCTGACGGCGCAGCGCGAGGCCGTCTTATTGCGCAAGCCCGTAGCGTTTGCAAGCCTCAAGCGCTAGTTCAAGGGGCGCAAGGTGCAAGCTAGCCAGGATGTTGCCGCCGATGACCACTCACAAGTCCCGATCGGACCTTTTTTCCTTTCTCGAACAGTTGGATATCAAGTCGCGCACCCTTGAGCATCCGGCCGTATTCACTGTCGCTGAGAGCCACGAAATCGAAGCGGCCCTGCCCGGCGGTCATACCAAAAACCTGTTCCTGAAAGATGCCAAGGATAAGCTCTACCTCGTCGTCGCACTGGGGTCGACGCAGATTGATCTCAAAAAATTGCCGGCGATCATCGGATCTGGCCGTTTGAGTTTCGGAAAGGCTGAACTGATGCAGGAAGTCTTGGGGATCACGCCCGGATCTGTCACCGTGTTTGCGCTGATCAATGATACGGCGAACCGTATCAGCTTGGTGCTCGATCAGGCGTTGATGGCCCACGGCACGGTCAACGCCCACCCCCTTGAAAACACGGCCACCACCGGCGTTGCCCGCGACGATCTCATGCGCTTCATTGCGGCGTGCGGGCATGTTCCCAAGATTGTGATGTTGGACGCTGCTGCCGTCAGCGCCTAAAACGACATTAACTGCTGAAACGCAGGCGCTTGCCGCGCCGCGAAGGAGAGACGATGGAGTTCGGACTGCTCAAGACAGGCGCAGAAGCCGCAATCGTGATCAAGGACTCGTCCACGGCCGGATTTGCCAAAGACGTGATCGACGCGTCGCACAAAGCGCTCGTACTGGTCGACTTCTGGGCGCCGTGGTGCGGGCCGTGCAAGCAATTGACGCCCGTCTTGGAGAAGGTCGTCAAAAGCTACGCCGGCAGGGTGCAACTGATCAAAATCAATACGGACGAGCATCCCGGTATTTCGGGGCAGCTGCGCATCCAGTCGCTGCCGACGGTTTATGCCTTCCGCGATGGGCGCCCGCTCGATGGCTTCCAAGGCGCGCAGCCGGAAAGTGTCATCAAGGCATTGATCGACCGGCACTTGGGTGAGGATGCGGAAGCCGATCTTGCGGCCGTGCTTGCAGCCGCAGAAGCCGCTTTGGACGCCGGCGATCTGCAAGGAGCGGCTGAAGCCTATGCCGCGATTTTGCAGGACGATCAGCAAAACGTGCCGGCGCTGGCTGGACTCGCGCATTGCTATCTGAAAAGCGGGGACGTGCCGCGGGCTCAGCAAATGTTGGCCCTTGTGCCGCCCGATCAAGCCGAAACGGCAATCGTAAAGAGCCTCGCCGCTGCGCTGGACCTCGCTCTTCTAGCCAGCGCGCCCGATGAGCGCCCGGCGCTGCAAGCCCGGCTTACAGCCGATCCGGCAGACCACGCAGTACGTTTTGATCTGGCTGTCGCCATGGCGGCGCGCGGTGAAAAGGCCGAAGCGCTCAATCACCTTCTTGAAATCGTGCGCCGTGATCGCAAATGGAATGAAGACGCAGCGCGCCGCCAACTGGTACAGTTGTTCGAAGCCTGGGGTCCTAAAGACCCATTGACGGACGAAGGCCGTAGACGGTTGTCGTCTCTGTTGTTCCGCTAATCGGTTTAACGAGCGCACGTCGCCATATATTTTTCCTGCCCCTCAAATCCGGCAACAGTACCGGACATCGGGACAGAGCCACAGCCGCCGGGCATGCTTTTACCCAGGCAAGGAGTTTTAATTTGGCAATGATTGAACGCTATCGCACGACGGCCGATCTGCCGGTGCGCTTGCCCGTGTTTCCTTTGCGCGGGGCTATTTTACTGCCGCGCGCCACGCTTCCGCTCAACGTGTTTGAACCGCGCTATCTGGCGATGCTGAGCGACGTGATTGCAGGCAGCAAAATTCTGGGGGTGATCCAGCCCGCAGGAGATGGCTCTCGCGAGGAAAGCCCAGCCGGGCGGTCTTCCGATCTGAAACGCATCGGCTGTGCCGGCCGGGTCACCGCCTATCAGGAACTTGATGACGGACGGCTCATGATCACGCTCACCGGCCTGTGCCGGTTCGACGTGGTGGACGAGGAGCAGGTCGCCTCGCCGTATCGCATTATGAAAGTCGCCTACAGCCGCTTCGCTGGCGATCTGGCGGCGGGCACCGGCGAAGACCAAGTCGACCGCACGGGGTTGTTGCGCGTTCTGAAAATGTATCTCGATGAAAAGCGCCTCAATACCGATTGGACAGCCATACAACGTGCATCGAGCGAATTTTTGGTCAACACATTGTCCATCATCAGCCCGTATGGTCCGGAAGAAAAGCAGGCGCTGCTCGAAGCCGGCGATCTGAAATCGCGTGCCGAGGTTCTTGTAGCTCTGGCCGAAATGGAACTCGCGACGCATGGCGGTTCGGGCGGGACGTTGCAGTGAAGTGCGTGAGTGGTGAGTGGTTCCTATGTGGATTGCGTTATGGCTGAGCCAGAACCAGTGACAGACCCCGTACCGCCTTCGGCTGAGCGTATGGACCCGCGCTTGCTTGAACTTCTGGTCTGTCCAGTGACGAAGGGACCGCTGTCCTACGATGCTGCGGCTCAAGAACTGATCAGCCGCAAGGCGCTCCTCGCATTTCCAATCAAGAACGGCGTTCCACTCATGACGGTTGATGCCGCCCGTCATCTGGATGCACCCGTGCCCGCCGCCAAGGCGTGACGCGCAGTCACTGATTTGAAGAAGGCGTCCAATCCATGCCGCAAGCCCTCGTCCGCATAGAGCCCGCCAGTACGCTGGTCAGCATTCCAGTCCTTGAGTGCAGCTCTGCATTTCCGCTCGAAACCCTTCGCGCGCACGGCGACCGGATCCACGCGCTGCTCGATTCGGCGACAGCACATGCGCCCGCGATGGCACTGCGCCAGCTCGATGTGGTATCGCGCCGTTGGCTGAAAAAGTGGGACAACGCGCATTTGAGCGAGATCGACGAGGTCGCCAAGATTATTGGCCGCCCGGGAGCCACGTTCTTTTCGATCAACTACGAGTGGGGCTGCACCTGCCGCGTGGCGCCGTCTCCGGATGGGCGCTCAGCCCGGCTTGTGCGCGTGCTCGATTGGAAAACACCTGGCCTTGGCCGCAACGTGATCGCCGCGCGTGTCGACGGCCACGCGGGGCCATACACCACTTTAACTTGGCCGGGCTATACCGGCGTACTCACGGCGCTGGCGCCCGGCCGCTTCGCCGCCGCGCTCAATCAAGCCCCGATGCGCAAACCGATCGGCATGTTTTATCTCGATTGGGCAGCCAACCGGCGGCGCGTATGGACGATGCCGCATCAGATGCCGGCGCACCTCCTGCGTGCCGTTTTTGAGAAGGCGGCATCCTTCGAAGACGCGCGCGACATGCTGATGACGCTTCCCGTTTCAACTCCGGCAATTTTTTCGCTGGCCGGGTTGAAGCCCAGCGAGGCCTGCGTAATCGAACGCACAGAAACCGATGCCAAAGTTCACGATGGCGCCAACGTAGCGGCCAACCACTGGCAGGCGGCAGGATGGCAAGGGCATCCGCGCGGCAATGACAGCGCCGGGCGCGCGTGCCAGATGCATGCCGTGGAAGCGACGTTCGATCCCAAGATGCCGTGGCTGAAAGCACCCGTGCTCAATCCGACGACGCGCATTGTCATGGTCGCTGATGCGACGGAGGGCCGGATGATTGCCCAGGGCTTCGAAGGCAGCCAGCCGGCAACGCACGTATTGGAACTGGCGGCGTAGAGCAGTCAGTGGATCGCCGGTGTGAATTTGGCATCTGCGGAACGCAACCCGCCGTTATATTCCCGCCTACAGACCTGCCGTCATACCGCCATCGATGCACAGCTCTGAGCCGGTCATGTAGGCGCTGTCTTCCGAGGCAAGGAACAGCGCGCCCTTGGCGATGTCGTGCGTGGTGCCAAAGCGCTTTAACAGCGTGCGATCAATGAGCCCCTTGTGGAACGCAGGGTTCTTGAGTGCGCGCTCGGTCAGGGCGGTTTCGATAAAGCCTGGCGACAGCGCATTCACGCGAATACCGAAGGGCGCATACTCAACGGCAAGAGCGCGCGTCAGCGCCAGCACCGCGCCTTTGGTTGCGGAATATCCGGCCAGCTGACGCAGCCCTTTGTGTCCCATGACAGAAGCCACATTGATGAGGGACGCCGTCTTCGACAAGCGCAGCAGTTCGAAGCCGTCACGCGCCAGCCGCACCACGCCGTCGAGATTCACTTCCCGGATCTTGGTCCAGTCCGCGTCCGACATATGCCGGAAATCGCTGCGCACATTGAGACCGGCGTTGTTGACCAGAATATCGATGCGCCCGTGCCCGGCCTTGATCTGACGCATCAGCGCCGTCACATCCTGCCCGCGCGACACATCGACAGTCAGCGCGGTGGCAGCGTGACCGGATGTTGTGATGGCGGTGGCGGCTGCCACAGCGCTCTCGCCGTTCACATCAGTGACGTAAACGTGCGCGCCTTCGGCAGCAAAGAGTGTGGCGGTTGCGAGCCCGATACCGGCTCCTGCGCCCGTGACAACGGCAACTTTTTCGTCGAGACGGCCCATCGTGTCTCCGGTGGCATCTACGGTGCATCCGAAATGATATGAATCATGGACGCACCCTGGCTCTCTGATTTGTCGCGCTTCTTTCCGGAAAACCGCTTCGCACGTTTCCCGACGCGCTATGTGCCCCCAACGCATAAGGGGCAAAGGCCTGGCACACAACCAAACCTTCACCCCTTAAAGCCGCACAGGCATAAAGCCTGGATCAGTAGTTAACCGTCAGCTTGGCGTCGAGGCCATGCTGCGTGCTGTTCTCGCCGTAGTGGCCATCATAGCTGAGGCGCAGGTTAAGCCCTTGCCCGCCGAACATCTGGATGCCGGCCGAGATATCTGCAAACACATCGTCAAACTTCGAGTTGATCTTGAAGGCTGCGACGCTCGCAGGCGCACCCACAAACCGTGCCGTCGTTGAGAAGCTGTCCTCGCTGAGGAACGTCACACCGGCTTTGACGAAGGGCCGGTAGGTAAGCCCGTCCGCCGTGATCGTCGAGCCAACTTCAACGGCGGGCCCGCCCGAGATGATCCACTCATCCGACGATCCGACGACTAAGCCAAGCGCACCGGCACCACGTTCCGTGTAGCCATCGGCGTCAAGATAGGTAGCCCCGAGATCGAACATCGGCGTGACGTAGAAACCGTTTGCACCGAACGAGTACGCGAGGCGCGTTAAGGTGGTGACGAAGCCAATGTCCGATGAACTGGCTGCCAATTCTGTGACGCCAGGAATGTTTATGCCGCGCTTGGCATCAATGTCGCCTTGTCCGGCGCTTATCGAGGACGACAGCTTCCACGGCCCCTGCACCCACTTCGTCACGCCGCCGATCTGCCACCACGAGCCTTCGGTCTTCGTCGTTTGATTGATAACGCCATCGTCGTTCTCAAGCGAGACGCCAAGACCGGCCCACAAATTTTCTCCGACAGCTGCCTGGAAGCCGCCCGAGATTCCAACAGCGGTATCGCGAACATCAGCCGTGTCTGTTGCCTTGTCTTGCACGAAGCGGCGCGCCGTGGGCTTGGCCCACACGCACGACGTTTCACGCAGCTGACCGTAGGGGCCGTCAGCGACGGGACAACTGCGCAGGGCAAATGCCAGTGCTGCGCCGGACTGGATGGCGCTCGTTGCAGCCGCGCCACCTACACTTGAATAAAGCTGATCAATGATCGCCCCGAGGCTTTCCGTATCCTTGGCATTGAGCAGAGCGACATAAACTTTCTCGAGTTCCGGCGGCATCCCGGCACCCACGCCGCGGCCGAAGTAATCGACGAGTGACGATTGGTTGGGCGACAATCCGCCTGCCTTGAACGATACGTT
>JANNXL010000180.1:0-1797 GCA_031409575.1 Hyphomicrobium sp. | reverse complement strand
CCTCCGCCAGATTGTAGAGTCGGCGGCGCAGCACCCTCTTGACGGGAGCAAGGGGCGGGAAAAAGCGTAGTTCGCATCCGCGCGTCGTGATTTGCATTGCGGCGAGAGCGGAAAAATCGTGTTTTGCATCGCGACGGTTTGGAGCCGTCGCGATTTGCATGTTGGGCGACCTGTTTTGCAGGGGGCGGGCGGAACAGGGGCAATGCGGGCGTTTGGTAGGGATTGGGCATGCAAAAGAAATTCAACGCGACCGCCCGTCTCGCGTCACTCGACGGGCTGATGGAAACCATCATCCCCGCCTTCCTGAATCCGGTGCCTTCCCGCGAAACGTTGCGCGAGTGGTTTGACGCGGCGCGGATTCCGCGGTTCAAGGCCAATCCCACTGCCCGACGCGGTGGCGGACCGGTTTACTACTCGGTGGCTGCGGTGGAGAAGTTTCTCCAGAGCCGGACGCTGCCGTGCCGGCTGCCGTCGGCGTTGTCGGCGACGCGGGCCATCGTGAAATCCAACGATCCGATCCAGTGAGGCTGCCATGGCTGGAATCCCACTGAATCAGGTCATCGGCGACCGCGACTTGTGCGCGTGGCAGCCCGTGCGGGGCATCGTCTGGGTGCAAACCCGCAACCCGAAGCACGCGCAACGCCTAGCCCGGCGCCGCGACTCGAAGCGGATCGTCGTGGGCGTGGCGGGCGGCTACCTCAAGATCTTCGAGTTCGCCAAGCCGATGTCGTGGGCCATCCGATTGCTGGCGCGCTACACTCGCGGCGAAACTGTCACTAATGAGGCATTGGACAGCGCCGTTTGCCCTGTGACGAATCTTTCTTCCCAGGACTGACGGATGGATACTCTGGAGCGAGCCCGGCGTTATCTGGCGAGATTGCCCGTGGCGGTAAGCGGGCAAGGCGGGCACAAGACGACGTTCCGCGCAGCCTGCGCGTTGGTGCAGGGATTCGCGTTGGCCGAGGCTGACGCATTGTCCCTGCTTCGAGAATGGAATGGCGGTTGTCAGCCGCCCTGGTCGGAGAGTGAGTTGCAACACAAGGTCACCTCGGCGATGGCCGCAGCGTCGAGCAAGCCTCGGGGCTATCTGGCCGGTGAGAGGTCGGAGGTGGCGCCAACCGGCACCACGACGAAACACAAAACACCGGCATCAAAGCCCACTCCTCAAAAGCCCAAATTCATCCCCGCGACCCTCAAGCGCATCGCCGGCTTGCTGCCGCAAGCGGATCCACAGTTCGTAAAAGACCGATCGCCTTTGCGGCCCGACACACAGACGCCCGCCACATTTCTGCAACGGCTCTACCGCCTGGGAGAGCGCGTGATCGTCTTTGACGTGTTCCGCTCCCAGGGCCGCCACGTCTGCGAGTGCATCAAACCGCCGTATGATGCGGGTTGCCTCGACCACTTGATTCACGGCTGTCCGAAAGGCGTTTGGTTCCTGTGCAACCCGGTGGACGGCGAGTTTCACCCCAACCCGCGTTTGGGTGGCAAACGGTCACGCCGGAGCGAGGAATCCGTGACGTCATGGCGCTACCTGTTGTTGGAATCCGATGATGCCGAGCCGGCGGACTGGCTTGCCGCGCTGGTGCAGATGCCACTGCGGATTGCCGCCATCTACACCTCGGGTGACCGCAGCATCCACGCGTTGGTCCGCCTGGATGCCGCCAGCAAGCCGGAATGGGATGCCATCGCGCGGAAGCTCAAGCCGTTGCTGACCGTGATCGGTGCCGACACAAAATCGACCACCGCCGTGCGGCTCACCCGCCTGCCCGGCTGTCACCGCGGCCAATCCGGACC
>JANNXL010000179.1:0-2431 GCA_031409575.1 Hyphomicrobium sp. | reverse complement strand
GTTGCTGGACGAGCCGACCGCTTCGCTGGACGCCGCGTCCGCAAGCATCGTGTCCCAGCTGGTCAACGCGCACACGCAAGGCGGTGGGCTCGCTTTGATCGCCACGCATTTGCCGTTGGCGCTGACATCGCCGCGCACCCTCCATCTGACGCCAGCGCTTGGCGCGGAGGCGGCATGAGCGGATTTTGGACGCTTCTGAAGCGCGATATTTCTCTTGCGCTGCGCGACGGCGGTGCGCTTGGCACGGCGCTTGGGTTCTATCTCGTGGTGGTCTCGCTGCTGCCGTTAGGGCTTGGCCCGGATCTCAATCTGCTTTCGCGCATTGCGCCTGGCATCTTGTGGATCTCGCTTCTGCTGGCCGCGTTGCTCTCGCTAGGCCGGATATTTGAAGCCGACTATGAAGACGGGTCCCTGGAAGCCATCGCGGCCGGCCCATTGCCGCTTGAACTGGTGGCGGCAGCGAAGGCGCTGGCACACGTCCTCACCACCGGCGTGCCGCTGGTGCTGATGACGCCCATCTTGGGGTTGCTCCTCAATCTCGATATCGCGGCCTATCCGGCGCTGCTTGGCAGCATGCTGGCGGGCGTGCCAGCCATCAGCTTTCTGGGGTCAATAGGTGCGGCATTGACGCTGAAAGCCCGGCGCGGTGGGCTGCTCCTCGCCGTCCTCGTGCTGCCCCTCTATGTGCCGACGCTCATTTTTGGAATTTCGGCCGTTGGTAACGCTGTTTCTGGTCCGCAGGGGCCGTCATCGTCGTTCCTTATTCTAAGTGCCGTCTCGCTCGCAGCGTTGGTGCTGGGCCCCATTGCTTCAGCAGCAGCCCTGCGGGTTCAGATGCAGTAAGCGCTCAGTTGCGCGTTGCACCTGCGCGAACAGTCAACTAGATGACGCATATGCAGACACAAACACCGACGCAAACGCTGACGCAGCGCCTCGCCAATCCGACCCGGTTCATGGACCTTTCGGCGCGCATCATGCCGTGGCTAGCTGGCATCGCGGCTGCAATGATTACTTACGCGATGTATCAGGTATTCTTCGTCGCGCCCGCTGACTACCAGCAGGGCGAGACGGTCAAGATTATGTACATCCATGTGCCGGCCGCCTGGCTCGCCATGATGGGCTATGGAATTGTAGCGGTCTCTAGTTTCGGATTGCTGGTGTTCCGTCATCCCTTGGCAGATGTGTCGGCCAAGGCTGCCGCGCCGATCGGGGCCGCGTTCACCTTTCTGGCGCTGATCACGGGATCGCTGTGGGGCAAACCGATGTGGGGCACTTATTGGGTCTGGGATGCCCGGCTCACGTCGGTGCTGATTTTGTTGTTCCTCTACATCGGGCTCATCGCACTTCGCAATTCAGTTGAAGAGGAGAACGCGGCCGCAAAGCTGACAGCCATTCTGGGGCTCGTTGGCGTCGCGATCCTTCCGATCATCAAGTTCTCGGTTGAGTGGTGGAATACGCTGCATCAGCCCTCGACGGGGTTTACGCAAACCGTAGATCCCAGCATGCGCACGCCGCTGCTGATTTCCGCGCTCGGGTTCACGCTGTTGTTTTTGGCCATGCATATGAAAGCGATGCGCAACGAAATCCTGCGCCGCAGGGTCAAGTCACTCACACTGACACACGTCGAGCGGGCCCAAAGTGCGCCGCACACGGCCGTGCCGGAGGCACGTTGATGGATCTGGGACCGCACGCACCTTTTATCTGGGCCTCGTACGGAATTTTTACCGTGGTGTTGGCTGCCTTGATCGCTTGGCTGCTGATGGACGGCAAGCGCCAAGCCACTGCCTTAGCCGATCTTGAAGCCCGCGGCGTCAAGCGCGCCTCGCAACGAACGTCCCCTGTATGACACAGGAACCTTTTACGCCAACGCCAGGGTCACGCCTTGAGCCGTCGCAGTCGCGCAACGCAGTTTGGGTGATCGTGCCCGTGCTGATTTTCGCGGCCATTGCCGCAGCGTTCACCTACGCTTTGAAAACGGCTGACCCGTCACGGCTGCCATCGGCATTGCTTGGGCGGCCCGTGCCCGATGTCACGTTTCAGCCCATGGAAGAATTGGCAGTGAAAGGCAAGCCGTTGCCAGGGCTTGGGCCCAACGACCTCGCCAAGGGCAAAGTCACGGTTGTCAATTTTTGGGCCTCATGGTGCCCGCCATGCGCGGCCGAGCTGCCGCTTTTGATCGCTCTCAAAAAGCAGGCGGACGTCGCGGTTGTGAGCGTAAATTACAAAGATCAACCCGCCGCCGCTCGCCGCTTCCTTGACGAGTATGGAAACCCCTTCTCGGCGATCGGCACCGACCCCAAAGGGCGCGGCGCAATCGAGTGGGGTGTCTATGGCATGCCGGAGACATTCGTGGTCGCGGGCGATGGCCGTATCGCCTACAAGCACATCGGCGAAATCACGGCTGAAAATCTAACGCAAAAGCTGCTGCCGG
>JANNXL010000178.1:0-4761 GCA_031409575.1 Hyphomicrobium sp. | reverse complement strand
CTTGCTTCGGAACCTTGAACTCCCAGATTTCCGTGATTACGCAGTCGGAGTGCCCACCCCGGGGGCAGTCGACGCCGAGGCGACCCGCGTCCAGGGCCAGCTTATCCGCGACGTGATGAAGCTCAATCCAAATAACTTCCGCGTGTTCTGCCCTGACGAGACGAATTCGAACCGCTGGAACGCCGTCTTCGAAGTGACGAACCGGAACTCCACCGCGGAAATCATTGCCCTAGACGACCATGTCGCGCCGGATGGCCGTGTTATGGAAATGCTGAGCGAGCACCAATGCGAAGGCTGGTTGGAAGGTTATCTGCTCACCGGTCGCCACGGTTTCTTTCCCTGCTACGAGGCGTTCGTTCACATCATCGATTCGATGTTCAATCAGCACGCCAAATGGCTGAAGGTGACGCGGGAGATCCCCTGGCGTCGGCCGATTGCCTCACTGAACTACCTGCTTACGTCCCATGTCTGGCGGCAGGATCAGAACGGTTTCACCCATCAGGACCCGGGCTTCATCGATCACGTTGTCAACAAGAAGGCCGCGGTCATCCGCGTATATTTGCCGCCCGATGCCAACACGCTGCTTTCGGTGACGGACCACTGTCTGCGCAGCCGCAACTACGTGAATGTCATCATTGCCGGCAAACAACCAGCCCCACAGTGGCTAAGCATAGACGCTGCAACAAAGCATTGCACGGCTGGCATCGGCATCTGGACTTGGGCCAGCAGTGACGGCGGCGGCGAGCCCGATGTCGTCATGGCGTGCTGTGGCGATGTGCCAACGCTGGAAACGTTGGCTGCGGTCGAGTTAATTCGCAAGCACTTCCCCACACAAAAGGACCCCGTCGTCAACGTGGACGATCTGATGAAGCTGCAGTCGTCAAGCGAACATCCGCACGGGTTGAGCGATGAAGCTTTCGACGCCCTGTTCACGACCGACAAACCCGTCATCTTTGCCTATCACGGCTATCCGTCACTCATTCACCGGCTCACGTACGCGCGCACCAACCACGGAAATTTTCACGTGCACGGGTACAAGGAGGAAGGCACGATCACCACGCCGTTCAATCTCGTCGTGATGAACGAACTCGACCGGTTTCACCTCGTTGCCAATGTGATTGATCACGTTCCGAACGTCGGCCCCCACGCACTGCGCGTTAAGGCCGGCTTCTGGGACAAACTGATCGAGCACAAGAAATTCATCGAAGACTACGGCCAGGACATGCCGGAAATCCGCAACTGGCAATGGAGGGCTCAGCGGTGACTGACAGAAAGCGCATGCTGCCGCTCGTCTATTACATTCGCCACGGCGAAACGGCGTGGTCGCTCTCCGGCCAGCATACCGGCCGAACCGACCTTCCCCTCACCGAACATGGCGAAGAGGAAGCCCGCAAGCTGGCAGACCGGTTCAGCGCCGTGGACTTCGCTCGCGTGTTTACCAGCCCCCTACAGCGCGCGCGACGAACTAGCGAGTTCGCTGGGCTCGGTGCTGCCGCCAAAGTCGAGGCGGATGCTGTGGAATGGGACTACGGCGACTATGAAGGACAACGACCAGCAGACATTCGCAAGGAGCGGCCAGACTGGAACATCTTTCGAGATGGCTGCCCGCAGGGTGAATCGCCCGATCAGGTATCGGCACGAGCAGACCAGCTGATCAGCCGCCTGCGAAAACTCGAGGGGAACGTGGCGCTGTTCTCGCACGGTCAGTTCGGGCGCGTCCTGGCGGCGCGTTGGATTGGCATGCCGGTCGGCCAGGCGCAACATTTCCTGCTCCGCACCGCGTCTCTCAGCATTTTAGGGTTTGAGCACGATCGGGCCGAAGTGCCCGCAATCATTTTGTGGAACGCGCCCGCAATGCAGCGTCGCTAACCTGTTCTAAGTAGATTCCGAGGCTACCGCCACCAGTCAGCGGCCAGCTAATTTAAAATCGGCGTTGCGAAACTGTGGAGGCACCGCGACCGGCGCCAGGCCAAAAGCATTATTCTGCGGTAGCGGCCTATACGACGACGCGTGCCGGTTGACCCAGAGCAAAGTGTTTCATCCGGAAGGTGGCATCCTGGGTTATCCGGTGAAATCTGCAAAAATCGGCTCACAAAACGAGGCTTCACAATGCAAACTGAACAAATTCAAGTAACCGGCATGACCTGTGGCGGCTGCACCAGCAACGTCACGCGAGCCCTAAAGGCTCTTCCTGGAGTGGGCGACGTGAACGTGTCACTCGCGACTGGAGAAGCCACGGTACAATATGACGAGCACCAAGCCTCACCCGATCAGTTGAAATCAGCTGTCAAAAGCGCGGGCTATGACGTGGCGTTGTCCAAAAGCGCCCAAGGTCGTCCAGCAAAAGGGGGATGCTGCAGTTAAGCGGTCATTGGCTGCGCGCTATGGAAACTGCGGTTATTAAAACAGCGGCGATGTCATCATGACAACCACCACTATCGACGTTGGCGGCTTGGTCCCTGCTCGTGACGCAGACTCGATAAAACTTAGATTGCTGAGAACTGCATTTTCAACAGGGAGTATGATCGCGCCGTCACTCGCCGCGGGTTTGGCATTTTGGTTGTTCTCCTATCCTGGAAAAGCATCACTCTCTGAAGATCAAAGCAAAATGGCGTTGCGCGGAAAGTTGAAACTAGCTCAAGCGCGGCAATTCTCTGTACTGGTTGAAACGACGATCGTGCAAGCGTACGAGTTTTCGAGCAAACATTCCAGAGGAACTGTCCTTCTCGTGCACGGCTGGACGAGCGAGGCGAGCCATATGATGGCGTTGGTAGGGCCCCTTCTAGAGTGCGGCTTCAACGTCGTTTGTTTCGATCTTCCGGCGCATGGTAAATCAACGGGGCGTGTCACAAACCTCGTCGAATGCGCCATGGCACTCCAAGCGGTCGCATCGCTGCTTTCTAACATCCGCGGCATCGTCGCTCATAGCTTCGGCGGGCCGGTGACCGCCCTGGCTCTGGCAGGACTGCCGGCTGGTAACATGGGTTTCGATGTCGACAAAATCGCTTTGATCGCATGTCCAAACGAAGCCGCATACGTGACGCAAACGTTTGTTCATGCGCTTGGATTGAGTCCGCCGGCTCAAAGTCAATTCGATACGGCCTTTGAGGAGCTATGTGACTGTCCCCTGAGCGAGTTTACCGGATCGAGGTATTTTTCACGCATCAATCGACCGCTGTTGGTGCTGCACAGCGAAGATGATTGCGAGATACCTTATGAGCATGGGCTGAACTATCGATCCCTGCCCCAGTGCCAATTTGTTTCATTCGAGGATATGGGCCACCGATCGATACTGTGTGCTCCGCAGGTCAGCAACTGCGTCGCGCGGTTCATGGACTCGTGACGCTTTAGCGTGACGCTAATGTAACGCGCGGCCGTCCAACTTACATCGGTTGGGCAATTTATTGCACTTGAGCCAAATCCCGTCGTCGGACAATGGAAGATGTAGTCATGACAACCACTGTACTGGATGTAGCCGGCCTGCTCACAGTTCTCGACGCTAGCGGAATCGAGAGACAGTTGCATCGGATTGCCGGTGTGAGGCGTGTATCGGTCAATCCAATCTCCGGCTCGACTACCGTGATGTACGACCCTGAGACAACCAGTCTTCGAGCGATTCAAGCGGCGATCGAGGAGTGCGGCTTTCATTGCGCGGGCGAGGCATTGCCGAGGCATGTTTGCGATCGGGAAACGCGCCCGAGCCAATTGCTTTCAGATGCTTCGGGACCGCGGCGCAGCTCGCAGGTGTGATTAAAGCGCTGTCCTGAAAGTTCTTGCCGGAACCGCGAGTTGGAAAAATTAGCGCTTGTCGTAACGCGCGTCTAATGCGGAAGCCGTAAATCACCGAAAGACGTAAAATGACAAAAAAATCAGCAAAGGGTCTGCGCATTCCCCGACGCATGCGGGCCATTATAGGCATACTCCAAAACCGACGACCGCATCCACCGCGGCATCAAAACCGGAGGTGACGCTTAAAGTCGAGGGTGAACCGGAAGCAACGTCTGCAGTCACTATCAAGCTAGAGGTGGCCCCCTCGGTCACCGTCAAACTGGAAATAGCGCCTACCGCCGACACAACGCCTGCAAACGCGCCCCCGGCAAAGCCAGAGTCGACAGTGCCCAACAAGCTGGTTGCGGCGGCCAAACCGGAGACCTCCAGGAATAATGCCCCCGTGAAATCGGAACCGCATGGCGACGCACACACCACTGTCAAGAAGCTTACTGATCGATCGACCGTCCCTTTTACGAAACCGACTCCAGAGGCCGCAGCCAAGTCAGAGGCGGCGACAGCAACTGCAGCGAAGCCAGAGGCAGCGCCAGCAGCCGCAGTAAAGTCTGAGGCGGCGCCGGCAACCGAAGTCAAGGCCGGAGGCGCGCCAGCAGTCGCTGCCACGCCTCAAGCGATGTCAGCAGCCAATGGCCACGAATGGCACACCGCAAAGGACGCGATGCCCATAACTCCTGCTGCGGCAAAGTCAGAGGCGTCACCTGCGTCTGTGGCTAAGCCAGAGCCGACAGCAGCGGACACAACCAAGCCAAAGGCGGCATCTGCGGAAGCGCCCGGTCACAAGGATCACGGCGACGCCAAAAATGACGCCATGGCTCAGGAAATGGGACACGGCTCCGGCGGGGATTTGCAGTCGATGGTGGTCGACATGCGCAACCGCTTCTTTATTGCGCTCGGCTTCACTGTGCCGATCTTTTTTCTTTCGCCGATGGGTTTTGATGCCATCAAAATACCAGTGCCTTTCGGATTGCGGCT
>JANNXL010000177.1:0-11814 GCA_031409575.1 Hyphomicrobium sp. | reverse complement strand
TCGACATCTCGACGCTCTCTTGCAGCTTGTTGCGCAGGAACTCGGAAAAGCGCTTGCGCTTGATCTGGGTCTTGATGCGGGCCAGCATTTCGTTGCGTTCAATCGGCCGCATCAGATAGTCGTTCACTCCCATGTCGAGTGCGCGCATCAGGCGGGCTTCGTCGCCGGGCTCCACGAGAATAATGATCGGCAGGTGCCGGGTGCGCTCAAGCGCGCGAACCTGTGAGCACAACCGCAGTGCATCCGCCCCCGAGAGGCTGAGCGACGTTATGAGCAGATCAAAATTGTGCTCGGCAACTTTGATCAGCGCGGCATTGGGATCGCGCTCGACAAAAGTATCGTGAACCTTCGAAAGCGATTCCATCAGACGTGCCGCAGAGCGCGGGTGATCGTCGACAATGAGCAAGCGTCCAGGCTTGTTTGACAAGGCTTTCTCAAGCGCTGCTGTGTCAGTCAGACCCATCTGCTGGCTAGTCGAGGCCCGCAACAGCATTTCATCGTTGAGCACTTTCAGGCGGCCGAGGTTCTTCACCCGCGTCACAAGCGCGATGTCGTCTACGGGTTTGGTCAAGAAGTCGTCGGCGCCGTTTTCAAGACCTTGCACACGGTCCGAGGGCTGGTCGAGCGCCGTCACCATGATGACGGGAATGTGGTGCGTCTTTGGGTTGGCTTTGAGGCGGCGGCAGACTTCGAAGCCGTCCATGCCAGGCATCATGACGTCGAGTAGAACGACGTCGATGCGTTCGCGCTCGCAAACGTCGAGCGCCTCAGGGCCGCTGTAAGCGGTCAAGACTTCGAAGTACTCAGCTGAAAGCCTAGCTTCCAAGAGTTTCACGTTGGCGAGAATGTCGTCGACGACAAGAACGCGGGCGGTCATCGTTTGAACCTATGCCTCGCCAATGAAACGGCGAATGGTTTCGAGGAAGGTCGTCACTGAAATCGGCTTCGAGACGTAGGCCTCGCAACCTCCCGAACGAATCCGCTCCTCATCCCCCTTCATGGCAAAAGCGGTCACCGCCACCACCGGTATGTGGGCCAGATCGTCATCTTCCTTGAGCCACTTGGTGACCTCGAGACCCGAGACTTCGGGTAGCTGGATGTCCATCAATATCAGCGAGGGCCGGTGCTGACGCGCGAGCGTGATGGCGTCGAGGCCATTGCGGGTTTGTACGGTGTTGTAGCCGTGCGCCGCCAGGAGATCATGGAAGAGCTTCATATTGAGCTCGTTGTCTTCCACGATGAGGACAGACTTCGGCGCTCGCTTCAGCGGCACCACATGGCCCTCGACGGCCATACTCGTCTCCTGATAGGTCATGGCTGCCGGCCCGCTTTCTGTCCTGCAGCCATTTGCACCGATTCTCCCCAATAGATTGCCGGGAATCATGCACACACACCAGTAACCAACAGTTTAAGTTCGGGTGATCCCGCCCCCAATATTTGCCTGAGGTTGTCGAAGAGTATGGTTAAACCGTTGATCTATTCGCTCAGTCAGGCCGAGCAACTGGCCCTGTCGGCGCTCACTTTTTTGGCTGAAGATGGTGAGCGGCTGGTGCGGTTCTTGTCTCTCACGGGCACCACTCCGGCCGCACTAAGGGCGGGAGCCGGGCAGCCTCACATGCAGGCGGCCGTGCTCGGGCACCTGCTCGAAGACGAGCCGTTGCTGCTTGTGTTTACGAGTATGAAAGGGTTCGATCCGTCTGCGATTGCACCGGCCCATGCGCTTCTTGTGCGCGCCGCTGAGGCAGTACCGTGAACGCCGTGTTAACGCGCGGTCTCCAGCCGCAATTGCGTCTAGGGGTTGATCTTGGGGGCACCAAAATCGAAGCCGCGATCTTTGCCCCCGACAACACCTTCTTAACGCGCGCCAGAGTTGCAGCCCCGCGAAACGATTACGCCGCCACGATCAGTACCATTGCCGGGCTTGTGACGGGGTTGGAGAGTACGCTCGGAGTTCAGACCGGCCCTGTGCCGCGCGTTGGCGTGGGCGTTCCGGGGTCACTCTCACCCGCCACAGGCGTGATGCAGAACGCCAATTCAACTTGGCTGAATGGACGGCCGTTCGATAAGGACCTTGCCGAAAGTCTGGGGCGCCCGGTCCGGCTTGCCAATGATGCCAACTGCTTTGCCTTGTCTGAAGCAACCGACGGCGCGGGCGCCGGTGCGCGCTCGGTGTTCGGCGTTATCCTTGGCACAGGATGCGGCGGCGGATTGGTGAGGGATGGCCATTTGATAGACGGTAGCCGAGGCATCGGCGGGGAATGGGGGCACAATCCTTTGCCATGGGCGTTGTCTGACGAGCACCCCGGTGCGAAATGCTGGTGCGGGCGAGCTGGCTGCATGGAGATGTGGG
This sequence comes from Hyphomicrobium sp., assembly GCA_031409575.1. Classification (GTDB taxonomy): domain Bacteria; phylum Pseudomonadota; class Alphaproteobacteria; order Rhizobiales; family Hyphomicrobiaceae; genus JANNFX01. Next base: position 9,464 of record JANNXL010000177.1, on the reverse strand, counting down.
TGTCGGGACCGGCGCTCGAAGCTGATTATGCTGGCGCAACAGGACAACGCCTCTCTTGCGAGGAAATCGCGGGCCGCGCATCAATTGGAGACTGCGGAGCTCAAGCGAGCCTTGACCGCCATGCCAGCCGCCTGGCTCGCGGGCTTGCCCAAGTCGTCAACATCTTTGATCCCGATGTGATCGTCCTCGGCGGCGGCCTCTCCAACTTTCAGCATCTGTATGAGGTGCTGCCCTCGCTTATGGCACCGCACATTTTCGCTGATGACAAGCGGGTCCAAGTTCTTGCGCCCAGGTGGGGTGATGCAAGCGGCGTGCGTGGTGCTGCGTGGCTATGGGACTGATGGTGCTGTCTCAGATGTTTCCGAGGCAAATAAACTTCGTTTCCAGGTATTCGTCGAGTCCTTCGGCAGCGCCTTCGCGTCCGAGCCCGCTTTCCTTGACACCCCCGAACGGCACCACTTCGTTTGAGAAAATCCCTTCGTTGACGCCGACCATGCCAGCCTCCAGCTTTTCAGCGACGCGCCAGGCGCGGCTCAGGTTTTCACTGAACAGATATGCCGCAAGGCCGAACGGTGTATCATTGGCGAGCGCAACGGCTTCGTCTTCAGTCTCAAAGCGCATGAGGGCTGCCACGGGTCCGAAAATCTCTTCGCCCACAAGCGCCATATCCTTCGTTATGCCTGTGAGAACGGTCGGTTGATAAAACAGCGGACCCGCGTTATGCGGTGCGCCACCCAAGATGGCTTTTGCGCCCTTCGACAAGGCATCCTTGGTCAGCGTTTCAACTTTCTCTGCTGCTTCGGAGTTAATCAGCGGACCGACCGTAATGTTGGCACCGTTGCCAGGGCCAACCGTTAGCTTGGAGGCTGCGTCCTTCAGCGCGGCTGCGAACCGATCATAGATTCCTGCCTGCACAAGTATGCGGTTGGCGCATACGCACGTTTGGCCGGCGTTGCGGTACTTGGAGCCCATGGCGCCAGCCACAGCGTGCTCGAGATTGGCATCATCGAATATAATCAGCGGTGCGTTGCCGCCGAGTTCTAGCGTCAATTTTTTTACCGTGTCGGCACACTGGCGGTAGAGGATCTTGCCGACCGCCGTGGAGCCGGTAAACGTAAGCTTGCGCACGCGGCTGTCTTTGCACAGCACCGAGCCGACCGCTGGCGCATCAAGAGACGTGATGACATTGAGAACGCCGGGCGGCACGCCAGCGTCCATGGCAAGTTTGGCGACGGCCAGCGCACACAGTGGCGTTTCTTCAGACGGCTTGATGACGATGGTGCAGCCAGCTGCCAGCGCACACGCGGCCTTGCGCGTGATCATCGCAATCGGGAAGTTCCACGGTGTGATGGCGGCGGCGACCCCGATCGGCTGCTTGATGGTGATGAAGCGCTTGGTGCCAGAGGTTGTCGGAATCGTGCGGCCGTAGGCGCGTTTTCCTTCTTCGGCAAACCATTCGATAAACGAAGCCCCATAGGTCACCTCGCCGCGCGCTTCAGCCAAAGGCTTGCCCTGTTCGGCCGTCATGAGCTGAGCCAAGCGCTCTGTCTCCGCCGTGACGAGATCGAACCAGCGCCGCAAGATCACGCTGCGTTCTTTGGCCGTTTTGGCACTCCAGGCTGGCAGCGCGGCTTGGGCTGCATCAATGGCTTTAAGGGCTTCTTTGGCACCTAGATTGGGGACGCGCCCGATGACGTTGCCGGTCGCAGGATCGGTCACATCAAAATTATCCTGTGAGGTCACCCACTCACCGCCAATAAGCGCTGCTGAAGGAAACCAGGCGGGATGCATGTTCATGGGCGTGTCTCTATCGAAGGGTGATCGAAATGGATTTCAGGTCGGCATATTTGTGGAGTGCGTGGAGTGAGCGGTCACGGCCAAAGCCAGATTGCTTGAAACCGCCGAAGGGCATGGTCAGGTCGCAGCTGTCCCAGCCATTGACCCAGACAAGGCCGGCCTTGATCTCACGCGCCGCGCGGTGCGCCAGCGAAATATCGCGCGTCCACAATCCGGCTGCGAGGCCATAGACGGTATCGTTAGCGATCTTCAAGGCGTCATCTGGTTCTTTGAAACTCGTCACGGCCAGAACTGGACCGAACACTTCTTCGCGCGCCAGTGTGTCTGTTGGTGCGATATTGTCGAACACGGTCGGTTCCACATAGAAGCCACCGGACTCCTTGCGCACTTGCTGGCCGCCGAGCCGTAAGTTTCCGCCTTCTTTGTTGGCGGTATCGATATAGCGCAGCGCCGTCGCCATTTGTGTTGAACTCACCATGGCTCCGTATGCGGTGGCCGGATTGAGCGGATCGCCTGGAATAATCTTCCTTGCCACCTGCAGCAGTTTTTCGACAAAAGCGTCTTTGATGCCCACTTGGACCAGAAGCCGCGACGCCGCGGTGCACACTTCACCTTGATTGAAGAACACGCCCCATGCCGCGTGAACGGCTGCCGCGTTGAGGTCTGGGCAATCGGCAAATACTATTTGCGGAGATTTACCGCCGAGTTCCAAGCTGACGCGCTTCAAGTTGCTCTGCCCGGAATACTGCATCAACAGCTTGCCAACCGGGCCGGAGCCCGTAAACGCCAGCATGTCGACGTCCATGTGAAGTGCGAGTGCCTTGCCAGCACCGGCACCAAAGCCCGGCACGACGTTCAGCACGCCCGGCGGCACACCGGCTTCGAGCGCCAACTCGCCCAGTTTCAACGCCGTGAGCGTCGACTGCTCGGCGGGCTTCAAGACTATGGAATTGCCCATTGCCAGCGCGGGCGCGACTTTCCACATGGCCATCAGCAGCGGAAAATTCCACGGCACGATGATGCCGATAACGCCCAGGGGTTCATGCACTGCAAATGAAATGCGATCCGTGGTTTCGGGGCCAACTTCGCCATAGACCTTGTCGAGCGCTTCTGCGTAGTAGCGCAACGTGCGAATAGCGCCGGGCACGTCAACGGCGAGTGCGTCTTTAATCGGTTTGCCGACATCAATGCTTTCGAGCACCGCGAGTGTTTCGGCATCTCGCTCCATAAGCTCCGCGAGCTTGAACATCACCGCCTTCTTGTCGCGGTAGTGCAGTTTGCGCCAGCGCTTGTCGTCGAAGGCGCGTTTGCTGGAGGCGACGGCGGCGTCAATATCGGCCGCATCGCATTCGGCAATGGCGTTAATCGTTTGCCCGTTGCGCGGTGACACGTTAGCGAAGGTCTTACCGGAGATGCTCGTGACCATCTGGCCTTCGATCACGGCCTTGCCTGGCAAATCTATGGTGCCAGCGAGTTTTTCAAAATGAGCCAGCGATGTCATGCACAACTCCTTACGCGACGCGAGCATACCACTGGTGGTCAAGCGACGTCACAACACGTTCAAACTCTGTGCGCTCGGATTGTTTGATTTGGGCGTAAACTTTTTGGAAGGCCGGGCCGAAGGCATCGCGCACAACTGACGATTTTTCAAACTGTTCCAGAGCGTTGACCCAGGCGGTGGGCAGCGCAATCGCTTCCGATTCTGCAGCGTTTCCTTCGACCGCAGGGCCGGGATCTAAATTGTTTGCGATGCCGTGCTGGAGGCCCGCGAGAATGCCGCTGAGCACGAGATAAGGATTGGCGTCAGCACCGGCAATGCGATGTTCAACACGCGTCGCAGACTTCGAACCGGTGAGCACACGCAGCGACACAGTGCGGTTGTTGTAGCCCCAGTGTGCGGCCATGGGCACGTAGGATTTCGGCACGTAGCGCCGGTAAGAATTGGCCGATTGCGCCCACAGCGCCATGAAGTCGGCCATCGTTTCGCGAAGCCCGCCGATGGCGTGGCGGAACATGGGCGAGATAGGATCGCCAAAAAAGACATTGTCACCAGCTTTGTCCATCAGGCTCATGTGAACGTGCATGCCCGAGCCCGACCAGTCGTGATGGGGCTTGGCCATGAATGTTGCTTCCATGCCGTGCGCGCGTGCCGCTGCTTTGACGGCGCGCTTTAGCAGCAGGCCATCCAACGCTGCCCCAACGATGTCATTGCGATGCTTCAGATTGATTTCGAACTGGCCGGGACCGGCTTCTTGAATGACCGCATCAACCGGGATCTTCTGCGCTTCAGCAATCCGGTAAATATCGTCGATAAACGCGCCGGCGCAGTCGAGCTCTTCAAACTGGTAGAGCTGCTGCCAGTCAGGATCGCTGACCAGGCCCGTGGGCGTCTTGAGCTTGAACGGTCCCTCGGAATTGGCCGCCGACACATAAAACTCAAGTTCGACAGCCGCAACGGGTGCAAGGCCGGCAACGCCGAGCTTCTCAACTTGACGCTGGAGAATGCGGCGCGGATCGAGCCCGCCGTCATCATCGACGGGAACCATCACGGCCTGCGCGTGCGTCGTGCCGTTGACACTCACGGGCACCAGCGTTTCGGCAAGGATGCGGAACTGTAGATCGGGATCGCCAGTTTCCCAGAGGCGGCCGGTCTCTTCAACGCACGAGCCGCGCGTGTCCATGATGTAGACGGTTGAAGGGAACATGATGGCTTTGCCGGCAAACGCCACAAAATCATTGGGCCGCAGGCGCTTGCCGCGCGCAATGCCAGTGACGTCGAACATCAGGACGTCGATCCAGGCAACGGTCGGGTGAGTTTCGACGAAAGCGCGCGCTTCATCGGCAGTCAGATAGCGTACCGTCATATCCGAGAGCCCCGGGCTGCTGCGCCGAAGCGCTTGAAGAGTTCCATTGATGCCGGATTGGACGTCGCCATCCATTCCGGGTGCCACTGTACGCCAAGCAAGAACGGCTGATCGTCGGGACCGCGCACGGCCTCGACGAGGCCATCCTTTGCAAACGCTTCCGGCTTGAGTTGAGCTGCAATACGTTTCAAGCCTTGACCATGCAGTGAATTGACCATGATCTCGTCGTGGCCGACCCACTCGCGCAATTTTCCCGTCAAAGAAATCGGATGCCTGGGACCCCAGCGTTCTTCCAGCGTCAGACCTTGGCGCTCGCGGTGGTCGAGGTGATCTTTCTGGTCGTGCACGGCTTGGTGTAGCGTGCCGCCGAGCGCGACGTTCAATTCCTGAACGCCGCGGCAAACGGCGAACAACGGAATTTTGCGTTCCACAACGGTGCGAATGAGCGGCAACGTGAGGGCATCTCGTGCGGGATCCAGCCTTTCCGGCATCGCGGGCTCTTCATCGCTGTAATGGTTTGGCGCGATATTAGATGGGCTTCCGGACAGGAATATTCCGCCGGCCACGTCTAAAACCGCGCCGATGTCGACCAGCGCTTCATCAAGCGGAATGAGCAGCGGCTGGCATTCCGCAGCCTGGGCAATGGCCGCGGAATATCTCCTGCTCACGCTGTCGAACACATACCCATCGATCATTTTTGTGCACGACGGAATAACAACGATCGGCCGGCTCATAATGTCATCTCAGCCTTGACATCAGCCAGCGTGAGATCGAGGCAGCGCTGGATAATGGCTTCCGCCTCGGCGAAGTGTTCTTCTTTCCAGATGAGCGGCGGCGCGCACACCATGGTCTCATAGAGTGCGCGCATGATGAAGCCTTCGCGGAAGAAATGGTCGCGGCAGATGAGGCCGACGCGGCCGGGATTGTTAAACCTTCGAAGCGTCTTCTTGTCAGCGACAAGTTCGATGGCACCCAGCAGGCCAACAGTTCGCACTTCGCCGACCAGCGGATGATCCTTGAACTTCGCAAGCATTTGGGCAAACCGCGGACCGGTGAAATCTTTGACTCCCGTCACCAGATTTTCCTGCTCCATGATTTCGATGTTCTTCAACGCCACGGCGCAGGCAACGGGATGGCCGGAGAACGTGTATCCATGGTTGAAATCGTCGTCGTTGCTCATGAGGGCGCCAACGATCTTGTCGTCCACAAGCACTCCCGAAAGAGGAATGTAACCCGACGTCGCCGCCTTCGCGAATGTCACGAGGTTGGGCCGCGTGCCATAGTATTCGGACGCAAACCACGTGCCGAGGCGGCCGAAGCCCGTGATGACTTCGTCGGCAAGGAGCAAAATGCCGTACTTATCGACGATCCTCTGCACTTCGGGCCAATAGGTGGCAGGCGCGATCTTGACGCCACCTGCACCCTGGACGGGTTCGCCTGCAAACGCCGCGACATTCTCGGGGCCGCAGCGCAGGATTTCTTCCTCGAGGGCTCGCGCTGCGCGCAGGCCAAGCGCATCGGGTGTTTCGCCGGGGAAGGCCTCACCGAACCAATGCGGGTCCATGATATGCCGGAAGCCCTCGTACACAGGATAGGTGTGCTGGTGCACGTGTGCCAGACCGCCCATTGATCCCGCTGCAATGGTCGAGCCGTGGTACGCGCTTTTGCGGCTGATGATGATGCGGCGCTTGGGTTCGCCCTTAAGCACCCAATAGTGGCGGATCAGGCGGATTGCCGTGTCGTTGGACTCGGAGCCCGACGACCCGAAGAACACCTGCTTCAAGCCGTTGGGTGCGATCTCCGAAAGTTTTTTAGCCAGCAGAATCGCCATCGGGTGCGACGTGCGGAAGAACGTATTGTAGTAGGGAAGTTCCAGCATTTGGGCATATGCCGCTTCCGCCAGCTCTTTGCGGCCGTAACCGATGGCTGTCGTCCACAAGCCCGACATGCCGTCGAGCATCTTATTGCCCTGGTCGTCCCAGATATACGGACCTTCGCCTTTAACGATGATACGTGCACCGCCGTCGCGCAGCGACTTGTGGTTGGTCATCGGATGAAGATGATGTGCTGCGTCGAGTTCTCTGAACTGCGCAGTTGTGTATTGGTTTGTCATGAATGAGATCTCCAGCGTGGGGGCCCGGGCCGGTCATCTCATTGGGACGACCGCACTATGTATGCTGAGAATTGCCTGGCGGATTGAAACCGATGCGGGCGCACAGGCACATCAATTGCATTTTGTTGCTCGGGCCGCCCCGGCCATTCAGAACCACGGCGCGCGCAGGTCGTCGTGTCCGGAAAATGCTCCTGAACGCATTGACGTATGACGTTGTGTTCGTCACCCGCGGCCTCGATTGCCTCAAAAACGGACTGCCGGCTAACCCGGCAATGCAGGTTTGAATATGGCTGTTTTTTCCCAGCTTTACAATGCTGTCAGCCTCCGGCTAGTTACGGTCTACAGTGTAGAAGTGTCAAGGGGCAGACGCCCCGCAGAGCAGCGGAAATTCCAATGGTGGCTAAGGCCCGACCGCGTGCGCCGCGCGGCCTCGACAAAAACGCCATTCTGAAAGCAGCCTTCGACCTGCTGGCGGCGCAGGGCGAGACGGGTTTTTCAATCCGTAAGCTGGGGGCGAAAGCCGGCATCGACCCGATGACCGTTTTGCATCACTTCGGGTCCAAAGAACTTCTGTTGCGCTGCATTGCGGATCGCGCGCTGTCGACTGTGATGCTGCCCCCGCCCTCTGAAGACTGGCAAAACGATCTGCGCAGTGTTGCGGGCGCCTACCGCGACCTAGCACGCCGCTATCCTAGGCTTTTTCACCTGCATTTCCGCTTTCATGCCACTGGCCCGGCCGATCACGCGACCAGTGAGGTCGTTTACCGCGCCATGCGCGGCGCGGGATTGCCCGATGCCGAGGCTGCGGGCGTCGGACTGGCGTTTTATGCCTTTGTTCTGGGCTGCGGTTTGGCTGAAACCGAAGGTCTGATGCAACCTCTCACATCCGGCGAGGAAGCCGAGCTTAGGGCTTTGGATTCGACGCATTGCCAAGCGACAGTTGCGCTCATTCCAGCTTTCAAAACTCTGAACTCGAGTGCGGCCTATGCGGTGGCCGTGGAGGCGTTTATTGCCGGTATTGCGGTGCGCGGCCAGGGGGCTGGGAGGCAGGCGGCCAGAACGTCGTCCAAGAAAATCCCGGAGCTGGGCCGCTCCCGTGCTGGCGGACGGGCTCGTGCCACTTCTGCGGCATGAATTGACTCCAGCGGCCTGTCAGCGGCTTGAGAAAATCTGCCGCTAACAATCCAGCGTACAAAAGAAAAAATATTCTTGGGAGTTTGAGTGCCATGAAATTCCGGATTTCAACCGCAGTCTCTGCGCTGGCGGTCGCGTGTATTTTAGCGCCGCCGCCGTCGCATGCGGGCGAAAGTGCTCCAACTGGAGCCGCACCGGCACCCATTGTGCCAACCAACCCGCGCGAGGCCGGAGCACGATATGGGCAAGCCGCCGGCGTTGCCCTCGTCTGCTACGGAATGCGCACGACAGGGGCGTCTGAAATTCTTAAATCCAACTACAAAGGCGATGACTTGGCGGCCTTTACCGATCAGGCCGAGCGCGTTCTCACGTTATGGAAAGACACGCACACTTGCAAAAACGCCAAGGGACCTAACGAGTGCCGGCTGTCGCACGCTTTCAGTTGCGCAGAAGCACTGAAGGAAATCGGCCCGGCCGGCTCCAAATTGCGCGGCCTCGTGGAAGCCAAGCCAGAACCAGCTGCCACGAATGCCGCCGCCTCGGCCAAGCCCTAAGCTCCGGTGCTCGGCAGGCATCTCCGGTGGGAGTACACGGCAGTCCAGCCCTCCACACATGCACCTCACTCCGCTGCTGCTTCTGGAACCGCGACCGTACGGCTTTCCCGCTCCAGCTTCATGCGCGCAGCTACGAGAAATGCCAGTTCTAGGGCTTGATCGGCGTTGAGGCGCGGATCGCAATGCGTGTGGTAGCGATCCGACAAATCCGTCTCTGTAATCGCGGTGGCTCCGCCTGTGCATTCCGTGACGTTCTGGCCGGTCATTTCGACGTGAATGCCGCCCGCGTGCGTGCCTTCAGCACGGTGCACATCGAAAAACACTTCGACTTCCTTCAAAATGCGCTCGAAGGGGCGCGTCTTGTAGTGGTTCGCAGCTGAGATCGTATTGCCGTGCATGGGATCGCACGACCAGACAACAGAGCGGCCAGATTTTTGCACCGCGCGAATGAGCTTTGGCAGGGCCTTGTCGGCCTTGTCGTAGCCAAAGCGGCAAATGAGCGTCAGGCGGCCCGGCTCGTCCTTCGGGTTCAGTGCATCGATGAGGCGCAAGAGCCCGTCGGGCTCAAGGGAAGGCCCGCACTTGAGGCCGATCGGATTCTTGATGCCGCGGAAATATTCCACGTGTGCGTGATCGGGTTGACGGGTGCGGTCACCGATCCAGAGCATGTGGCCGGACGTGGCGTACCAATCTCCGCTTGTTGAATCGAGACGTGTTAGAGCCTGCTCATAGCCGAGCAGCAGCGCCTCATGGCTCGTGTAGAAGCTTGTGGCACGCAGCTGCGGCGTGTTCTCGCTGGTAATGCCGCAGGCACGCATGAAGCCCATGGTCTCGGCGATGCGGTCGGCTAGCTCCTGGTAGCGATGGCCCTGCGGGCTATCCTTGACGAAGCCCATGTTCCACTGATGCACGCGCTCGAGATCGGCATAGCCGCCGGTCGCGAAGGCGCGGATCAGATTGAGTGTGGCAGCCGACTGGCGATAGGCTTCGATCTGCCGGTTG
>JANNXL010000176.1:0-2093 GCA_031409575.1 Hyphomicrobium sp. | reverse complement strand
GTCGGCGTGAACTTCCCCTTCAAGTCGGTCGTGTTTTCCAAGCTGACTTACGATTTTGGTGATCGTCAGGGCAGCATGATTGTAAGATCCGACTACCGCAACATGTCGGGTCGGGCGGGCCGACTGGGGCTGCATCCCGAGGGCTTTGCGGTACTTCTCCCCAAAAACAATCGGGAACTGTCACACGCCAACCAGTTGGTGCTTCCAGAAAACGATAACGTCAGCTCTCAGCTCGTCAGCCTCTCGATGCGGCGCACCGTTCTTGCACTGATCGCATTCGGGGTAATCAACAAGCGCGACCAGCTCGCAGAGTTTCTGCGCCACAGCTTTTATTGGCACCAGACGCTGGAACGAAATCCGCGAAAGCTCGCTGACATCGTTGCGCTTGGGAACAACGCAACCGATTGGCTTTTAGAAAACAAGCTTGCCGAGGTAGATCTCGACGCGCTCCTACCGACGCCGCTTGGCAAAGCCGTAGCTCAGTCTGGTCTCCTGCCGACAACGGCTGTCGGGCTCCTTGAAGCTGCCTCGGCAAACCTGGCGGCGTTGGACGGTGACTTCGATCGACACATTCCAGCGCTGATCTTTTTGATTTGCTGCTGTCCGGAATTTGCGTGTGCGCGACCCTCGCGTTTCCTTCCTTATCCAGCCGGTAGAAACCATGTCAATTCCGCCGGCTATCTATTGGCGCAACCGCTCTTCAGCCCCTTAAACAGAACCGACAGCCAGACCAACCAATGCGCCCACGCAATTATTCTATTTTGCGCAGGGGAGATTGAACGAAGTATCCGGCATCAAACGAATATCCCGTCAGGCCAACTACATCGACTGGCGGCAGACATCGCTTGGGTGCTCGACGGCCTCCGCAAAGTCGCTGGCGTTCCGGAGCTCGGTTATCCGCAGACATTGACCAATCAGTTGGCAATGCTGGCACGCCGCGTTCAATGGGGCGCGCCTGCTGAAGCTTTGGACATCCTGCGAGTTGCGCAAAAGGAAGGGGTGCCCGGATTTGGCCGCCAGCGCGCAATCGCATTGTTGCAGCAGGGCATCGAGACGTTTGATCAGTTGCTCGCATCTGCGAAAGACCGGCTTTCGGCTCTAATTGGTGGCGAACGCCGCACGAACGCTCTTTTATCAGCAGTGGCAGGGTGTTTGGGTTTTCGAGGCGACCGTTTCCGGAAGATTCATGGCGAGCTTGCGGCAAAGCTAGGTGTCGCCGAAATCGTTGAACACTGCGCGAACGCGCTCGGCGAGGACTACGAAGCCGCCGTCAAAAGCCTACTTCAAGTCGAACGGAGATGGTCCGTTACGGTTATCGACGACGGAAAAGCCCAGAACGTGCCTGATCTGCTTCTAATGCTGGGGACGAGATCGGCACTGATCGAGTGCAAAACGACGACAAAGAATCCGCCTCTGATAAAGAAGGAAGAGGCCTTTGCCGTTCTGCAAAAGTCTGTCGACTACGATAAGGCAATGTACCGCGTTACACTCGGCAAACCTACTTTCGACGAGCATTCAAAGAAGAAAGTGCAAGCCGCGAAAGGAATTTCGCTGATGGAACACGACGTATTTGTTGAAGGAATGCTTCGCGTCATCGCCGGAAAGATCACGCCGGATCAATTCTTCGATTGGATGACAATGTCCGGTCTAGTTGAAATTGAGCGCCTCGGTGGCATCGCGACTTATCAAATCCTTCGCGAAATCTGACGGGCTAGTTCGCAATCCGTGAAATTTTGAAAACTCACATATCTCTGGGGTCTAACGATGAAACACGATGGAGGCACATTTCGGCTGAGCGCTTCCGACCTTGTCGGTCACCTGAACTGCCGACACCTGACCGAGCTTGAAAAGCTGGTTGTTAGCGGCCTTTCAGGAGCGCCGAAAGTGTGGGACCCGAGCCTCGCCGCACTTTGGGAGAGAGGCTCGGAGCATGAAGCGAGCTTCTTGGCGCATCTCGCCAGCACGGGCTTGGAGGTCGGCTCGATTGACGGGATCGACATCACGGCCGACACCGTAGCGGCGACGACCGCGGCAATGAAGGATGGCAAAGAGATTATCGCCCAGGGCGCTTTGCAGAACGGTGCCTGGGTCGG
>JANNXL010000175.1:0-3451 GCA_031409575.1 Hyphomicrobium sp. | reverse complement strand
GGCGGACGGGCGCTCGTGCTGTCGGAAGGCGGCAGGCTTGCCCCTAGGATTGCCGCCGCTGGCGGCGAATTCATTCCGTTTCCGGCGGCGACCAAGAATCCGGCACGCGTGGTGTGGAATGCGCGTGCGATTGCCCGCATCATCGAGCGCGAAAAGGTCGATCTCGTCCATGCGCGCAGCCGGGCACCTGCCTGGAGCGCGCTGATCGCTGCACGGCGTACCGGACGGCCATTTGTGACGACCTATCACGGCGCTTATAACGAAAACGGCCGCATCAAGAACACTTACAACAGCGTGATGGCACGCGGTGATATCGTCATCGCCAACTCGCGTTATACCGCCGGTCTCGTTCAATCGCGTTACGGCACGCCCGATGATCGCCTGCGGGTGATCTATCGTGGCGTCGATGGTGGCATATTTGACCCCGAACGCATCTCAGAAAGCGACTTGTCAAAGCTGCGCCTCGCATGGAACGTCGCACCGCAACAGAAGATCGTGCTGCAGGCAGCCCGTCTCACCGCCTGGAAGGGTCATGGTGTTTTGATCGCAGCAGCCAAGCTGCTCAAAGACCAAGGGCGTCTGGGAGACACTATAATTGTGCTCGCCGGCGATGCCCAAGGCCGTGACGGATACCGCCGGCAGCTCGACGCAGAAATTGACGCGGCCGGCCTGGCATCGCAGGTGCGTCTGCCGGGTCACGTCGAACAGATGACTGCCGCATACCGGCTTGCCACTGTCACGGTTATTGCCTCGATCGAACCCGAAGCGTTCGGGCGCACATCTGCGGAAGCGCAAGCGATGGGCTGCCCGGTGATTGCAACCCGCATCGGTGCGCCGCCCGAAACGGTGAGGGCCACGCCGCAGGTCTCGATCGAGCAGCGCACGGGTTGGCTGGTGCCCCCGGCCGACTCAGTCGCACTTGCAGATGCACTTCATGAGGCTTTAGCGCTCGAACCCCAAGCTCGGGAGCGGATGGGCCAAACAGCACGCCAGCACGTGCTCGCGTCATTTACGCTCGACGCCATGCGCCGGGAAACGCTCGCCGTTTACGATACTTTGCTGAAGTCGGGGCTCGAAACGCAGTATAAACGTGGCAGAAGCGAAACAACCTCATAGAGACACGTTGCATCCACAGGCTAGACCTTGACTTGTCTCCAGACTTTCTCAATCCTTCCGCCATATTTGGCAGGCTAAAGCAACTCAGATCGTGTATGGACCATCCAATCTGCGGCTGCGGGGGGGCTATCGCCAGGACGCGGCCACGAGGTCAATTGAAACAACGACAGGAGAGACAACATCCGTAAGCCTATGCGAGCCGCGCCGGAGCGCGAGCCGTCCGGACCCAAGATCAATGATGCGATCCGGGCCAGAGAAGTCCGCCTCATTGATGAAACCGGTCAAAACGTCGGCGTTGTTAGCCGTTTCGATGCGCAAACGCGCGCAGAAACCGCTGGACTCGATCTCGTGGAGATTTCTCCCGATGCCGAGCCGCCCGTCTGCAAAATCCTGGACTATGGCAAGTACAAGTACCAGGAGCAAAAGAAGGCCGCCGAGGCCCGCAAACATCAAAAGATCGTTGAAATCAAAGAAATAAAGATGCGTCCCGGCATCGATGACAACGACTACGATGTCAAAATGCGCGCCATTCGCCGCTTCTTTGAAGAAGGCGACAAAGTCAAGATCACTCTGCGCTTCCGCGGCCGTGAAATGGCCCACCAAGAGCTTGGCATGAACGTGCTGAAGCGCGTGCGGGCCGATACGGAAACGATCTGCAAAGTCGAGTCGGAGCCTCGCTTCGAAGGCCGCCAGATGGTGATGGTGCTGGCCCCTAAGTAAGGGCCTGCATCGCCAGTCCGAAGCGACCGGTTTTGGCTCGATTGCTACCTCTGGGTTTGATCTTTCACTGTGACAATCTTCGGTGAGTGGTCAAAGGCGGCCTGAAAATCGACGTCCAAGGTCTTTCTAAGGTCTGACGCCGGCGGGACACGGCGATAAACGGACTGCGCCCGATACTCAACAATACACCGTTGATTTCGTCACACGGACAACGCATTGCTTGCGTTGTGCACCACTGGCCCCATAATTCGCCACACTTCCAGCGCCAAGACTGGGGGCGGCGCATTGGGGAGCAGGCGAAACATGTCAAAAGCAGTTCCATCGGCAAGGCCGAAGGTGCCGGCAGTTTGCGCCGCCGTGCTTGCGGCGTTCGTTGCAGCAGGATGCACGGCGTCCAGCCCGTTCAGCAATTCAAACGATTTTGATCGCACCTTTATTGGCGCGGCCCAGACGTGGGATCTCGATAAGAACAGTGTCGTGTCATGCGATGAGTGGAAGCAATATGCTTCGACATCATTCCGAGAATCTGACGGCAACGGTGATGGCGCGCTGTCACCTGACGAGTTTGCCGTTATGGCAAAGAGCGACCGGCTCTTCTCGATCGCGGATGCGAAATATTACGACGCCAATTCCGACGGCCGCGTTTCCGTGGATGAGTTGACCGGCAAGCAAAACCGCGCGTTCAATTTGCTCGACAAAAACGGTGACTGCCAGATCGACCGCAATGAAACGGTTCAGGTCGTCGCGGCCGAGAAAAAGAAAGACACCAGCGTAACACCCACAGAAGAAGACGCGCAGCGGGCTAGGGGGACGCGCTAGGCTTTTGCTAAAAACCTAAAATTTGGGTGTCAGGCGCAAGAGCCGGCCTTGAGTCGAATCCGTGAGCACCAATATGGAGCCGTCAGGAGCTTGGCGCACATCGCGCAGCCTCTCGCCCGCGTCTTCCAACAGTCTCTCCTGTCCGGCCACCTCGTTGCCCGACAACACCAAGCGCTGAAGGTGCGCGCCTTTCAGTGACCCGACGATCAGACTGCCCTTCCAATTGGGAAACAGCTCACCTGTGTAGAACATGAGAGACGATACGGCGATCGAGGGATCCCAATAATAAACGGGTTGTTCGAGGCCGGCTTTTGCCGTGCCCTCTCCGATCTTCTCTCCCGTGTAATCGCGCCCGTAGGTGATGACAGGCCAGCCGTAGTTTTTGCCCGCTTGCGGATGATTGAGTTCATCCCCGCCTTGAGCCCCGTGCTCAACCGTCCAAAGTTCGCGACTCACTGGATGCAACGCCGCGCCTTGCACGTTGCGATGGCCGATTGACCAGACCTTGCTGTCCCATCCGGTAATCTTCGGATTGCCGGGTGCGGCGTCGCCCTCTGGCGTGATGTGAATGATCTTGCCCAGTTGATTGGCGGGGTTTTGAGCCTGATCGCGTAAGCTGAAACGCTCGCCGGTCGTCACAAAAAGCGTACCATCAGGCACAAACACAAGGCGCGATCCAAAGTGAGACGCACTCTGTACGGCCGGCTGTTGCTGAAAAATGACGCGCAGGTCTTCAAGACGCCCGCCGTCTCCGTCAAATTTCAAAATCGCTTTGGCAACGCTGGTGCCGTTGCCG
>JANNXL010000174.1:0-7282 GCA_031409575.1 Hyphomicrobium sp. | reverse complement strand
GTCTTTCTCTGCGCATCCCGCCGCAAACGCCCACGTTCCCACAAGGGGACTCCCAAGTGGTCGCGCCCGGCTGCCCGGAACGGGAGTCGGAGCGGGTTAGGCAATACCGAGAACGGGGCAATCGAGCCTCGTCGTAGACATATAAGTAGATGCGGCTTGATTGCCCCATCGCATGACACGGGGGTGGGCCCCCTTTACGAACCGTGACACCACCATCCTCTCGCGCATCGTTCTCGAGAGTTGAACAGGGACATACACCCTGCCGGCAGTCGCCATTGCACAGCCTCGTGCCGAAGCACGCAGCTACGCGATGACATATCCCCAGGCGCGCTGAACTCCCTGGCGTGTGTCCGTCATGCTCCCGCCGAAACGCGTCCCCGCAGCTCCGGTTTCGCGCCCGATCAGATACGGCGGGATGGGAGAAGTTTAGGGTGGCGTGGAGGGGCGGGGATAACTTCGGGTGAGAAATTATTCGAACAAAAAAGCCCACCCCAAACGTCATCTTCGAAACGGCTGAGCCCGCGCCGTGCAACCGGAAAAGTGCGCAGCGGTTTTCCGATCAGTTGCAAGGCCAAGAGAAAGCGAGACGTTTCGAGGATGACGGGACCTTGGAATGAATGTCAGATGGCCTACCGCAGCAAAAACTGCATCAGGGCGCGCAGTTCGGCTGGCCGCACGGGCTTGCGAAGCAGTTCGCAGCGCGCGCCATACGATGAGCCGGTGACAATGTCTGAATAGTCGGCGGTGATAATGATCGCGGGCAGCGTCGCACCAAATGCGGCGCGCAAACTGATGACAGCGGCAAGGCCCGTTTCGCCGCGATCCAAATGATAGTCCGCCAGCACAATTGACGGCACGAAATCGGGTTCTGTTTGCACAACAACTGCCATCTCGCTGAGGCTCGCAGCGGCGCGCACAGTGCAGCCCCAGCGGCTGAGCAGCGCCTGCATGGCTTCGCGCACCGCGCTGTCGTTCTCGATCACCATGACGCGGCTATCCGAGAAGCCATAGGCGAAGGCGGGGCGGAGTTTCGGTTCACGAGGCGGCGTCAACAAAGCCGTTCCCGCAAACGGCACTGTGACGCCGAAGCAGGTGCCAGCACCTGGCCGCGAACACAAATCAACTTGATGCCCCAACGCTTCGGCCATGCGCTGCACGATGGCGAGCCCGAGACCAAAGCCCGCGGTCTGCTCTTTCTGGCTGCCGCGCTGGAATTCTTCGAAGATGACCTTTTGTTCGGCCGGTTCGATGCCGCCGCCGGTGTCCCAAACTTCAATGCGCAGGGTCGTGCCGCGCCGCCGGGCCGCCAGCAACAACCGCCCGCGCCGGGTATAGTTGACGGCGTTGGCGAGCAGATTTTGCAAGATGCGCCGCAGCATGAGCGGATCGGTGGAGGTCATCGCCGTCGTTGGCCGCACCGACAATTGCAGGCCCTTGTCGCGCGCGATGGGCTCGATGCTGGTGGCAACGGTTTCAAACACGGTTTGCAGCGGTGTGATCTCAATGGAGGGACGCACGGCGCCGGCTTCGAGCTTGGAAATGTCGAGAATGGAGCGCAGCAGATCTTCAATGCTGGAAAGAGCCTGATCGATCTGGCTGGTGAGGCGCTGGTTCGGCAATTGGCGCGGATCTTCACCCATGGCCGATAGCGACAATCGTGCGGCGTGAAGCGGCTGCAGCAAATCATGCCCCACGGCCGTGAAAAACCGGGTCTTGAAGCGGTTGGCCCGCTCGGCCGTGTCGCGGGCCGCGATCAGTTCTTCATTGACGGTTTCCAGGCGGCTCAAAACGGTTTTGAGAGTTTCCGTGCGGCCGCGCACCTGGCTTTCCAGGCCGATCGCGGTTTGGAACAAAGAGAACGCATTCGCCTGCTGATCCATGGATCGCTCGACGCGATTGAGCAGCGCCGTGTTGATTTTTGTCAGTTTCTCAATCTGACGGATAAGAGCAGCAATCCGGTCCTGGTCGTTCAGGTCTTCGCTGCGAACACTGCTCACGAGGCACCATCCTCATCGCTCACGCGCTGTCGCGCACCGAAGGCAATGCCGGTTAAGGTCTGGTTGAGGTGCATGGCGTTGAATTGCTCGCCGTAGGTTTGAAACCCCGTCACATTGTGCAGGCGATAGAGCGCCTCGACTTCATGGCGGATTTGCCGGTTCTCAGCGTCGAGCCGGCGCAAAAAGCAATCGAAACCGAGCACGCGATCGATGCCGCCGAGGGATGCGCTCACTTCATCGAGCGTTTTGGCCGTGGTGCGCAGCATGTCTTGCGCCTCGGCGACCGTGAATACGAGGCCTTCATCGATGGCGCAAAAGAACGTCAGGCTGCCATCGGCATTCATGTTGCGGATGGAGCGGCAGTAGTAGTCGCCGCCTACTTTTACGACCAGGGGATGCGACGCGAAGCTGAACGGCCCCAGATCATCGGGTAACAGGCCTATGGCGGCTGCATATTCGCGGGCGGCGGGTTCAGCGTTGAGTTCATAAACAATGCGCTTCTCCGTATCGGCAGCGGTGACAACCAGCTTTACGGGCGTTGGCTCAAAGTTCTGCGTCTTGAACACACGGAATGGCACATCGGTTTCAACCATGATCAGCACGGCAGCATCGCGCGCCACGCGGCCCTGGTGGATCAGCGAGGTGCGCTTGAACGCGAGCGCATCGCCTGCCGATCCGCCGATCAGTTGAACATCGTCGACAGCCCAGTGCACGGCGGCGACAACCATCTCCTCGGAGTTGGACAGTCCATCGACGAGCATGATTGCGAAGGCGCGGTCTCCGTGGCGAGCCAGCCGGTCAAGTTTCAGTTTGGAACGCAACTGGCGCACGACATCGGACGCGCGCTCTACGGCAAACGCGCCGACGCCTTCGATCAATCCGGCATGAACACGGAAGCTGTGGGCAGGAAATGCTGTAAGGACAATGCCGCCGTCCGTCATGCCTGACGGGGTGATTTCCCCCGCTGTTGAGCACCCCGAAATGGGTATGCCGGGAAACGCGGCCGAAAGGCTCGATGCCAACTCATCGGGATCGTAGCTGGTGGAATAGAATGCAAGCAGATGGGCAAAGTCAGGCGGGCTTTGGAGGACGCCAGTAGAGGGAAGGCCCGCAGCCATCAAAATGCGGTGCAGTTCCGCGACGGCGTCACGGGCTTGGCTGGCGCGGCTTGAAGCTACGCAGATACCGCTGCCAGCGTTGTGGGGTGCTGACGATTTCAAATGCGTCTGTCCAAAAGCTCCAGCAGCGCGCAGATCGGACGTGCTTGCGGTCACAGTCGAGGTGTCGGCCCTTGATAGGCCCTGCATCTCCAGCAGGCAACACTGCCGCACTGTCTGGCGGGGGCAGATCAGGCTTGGTAAGACGCAACGACTTTGATTTTGGCAGGGAGCCCCGCACGGGCCCCGACTTTGGAGCGCTTAACGATGACGATCACACGGCATGAAGCGAATGCGGTTTACTCGAAGGTGGTCGAGGCCAACGGAATGGTGTTTACGGCGGGCATTATTCCCGCCGATTTGTCGCGCGATGTGAAGGGTCAGACCGCAGAAGTGCTCGCCGAAATCGATCGTCTGCTGGCCTTGTGCGGCACTGATAAATCGAAAGTCGTCTCAGCAAACATCTGGCTGAACGACATCCGCCACCGCGAAGCGATGAACGAGGCCTGGACACCGTGGCTCGGCGGCAAGAACGCGCCTGTGCGCGCGTGCGTTGAAGCCAAGCTGGTTGACCCGCGCATGCTGGTAGAAATCGCGGTGGTCGCGGTGAAGTAGATTTGCCTGCGTGTTGGGCAGCACGAATCGCATTAGGAATTGAACCTTCGCAGGGATTCGGCACGCGCGGCGCACTTGACTATAGAAGGCTTCTCGCAAGCTAGGTGAGTGTGACCATGGTGCCGCTTCTGTGAAAAATCTCTAACTTGCCTCGTGCAACTCTCGAGCCGGGGGAACAAATCTGGCATCTTCCGCATCTGATTTGGTGCTGATTTTTTGAAAGCAATGGAGCCGGATATGGCGAAGACATTCATGACCGTTTTGGTTGCCTTCGGTGGTGCGCTTGCCTTGACCGCTGGACAGGCTTTGGCCGACGACAGCGGCTTTGCCTATTCGCACGACTTGCGCAAGGAAAAGGGCCGCACCTGCATGTCCGACCACTTTCACCAGGGCGGTGGCAGCGGTTCAACTCGGAAGGCGGCCGAGATTGATGCCATCAAGTCATGGCAGAACTTCACCGATTTTGAGTATGGCTCCGATTGGGCGCGCTTTTCGAAGGCGGCGAGCAAGGGCATGAGCTGTTCGCAAAGTTCGAGCGGCTGGGAATGCCAACTGGAAGCACGCGCCTGCAAATAAGCAGCGCCGCCTTCTCTTAAAAATAAAAGCCGGATCCCTGAGCGGGTCCGGCTTTTTCAATTGCAGCAGCGCTTGATTTGATTAGCGCCCCGTGAGCACACGGCGCAGCACGGATTGGATCATGCGAAGCGCCATGGGCAAGATGACGGCCTGCAACAGCCAACCCAAAAAGCCGCGATTTTTAAAGCCAAGCAAGTTGCCGAGAATGTCGCGAATTGAGCCGCCGAGTGAGCCCGTGCCGCCGCCAGCAGGACCTGTGCCGCTGCCGGCAGGGCCTGTGCGGGGAACAGACGTGCCGCCTCGCCGGATGACATCGGAGAGATCATCATAGCGGCTTGAGCGAGGGTTGATGTCGGGCAGAGTGTTGCCCGGAATCGGCAGTGGCGTTTGACGCGGCAGCGGCGCATCGGCACCCGGAGCAGGTCCACCGGGAAGTCCCAAGGGGCTGCTTGCGGCGAGCCTTGGCACTTTGCTGACGATGTCTTGCAATTGGGTGCGGCTTTCTGTGGCAAGGGCGGCCATGGTCATGGCGGCAACGGCCGGCAGCATTTTTTTAATCACGTCGTCGCCGAGTCCCGTCTCGCTAGCAACGCATGCAGCAACGGCCCGGCTCTTGGCCTTCGTGCCGAAAAATTGTTCGAGCAGCTCGATGCCTTCGCCATTCACGGCAGGAGAGGTGAGATTCGCGCCTGGTTCCAGAGTTTGATCGGGATTGGACTTGCCCATTGCTGAGACCATGTCGGCAATGCCGCCGCGATTGAGGGTATTGCGCTCCACGGCACGCGCCAGCTCGGGCACAATGGCATCAAGCGCCGTTTTGGCCGTGTCTGGGGACAAGCCAAATGAGCGGGCTAAATTGCCGATGGCCTGTTGGCCCTGAGGGCCGTTCAGATGGTCGAGGATGCGCAAGGGTGCCTCCGCTGGCGTGCTGCATTTTGAGTCGGGCTCAGGCTATAGCAGCAACTTCGAGCGCTTGCAGCCGGAGTGAGCAACCTGACCAGGAACGGCTAAAACGCGCAATTCAGCGTCAGCCGAAAGTCGAAGACGTCAATTTCGAGCTGTATTTGTTGGGCTAGATCGGCCTGGGTGCGACCAAAGCACACCCCCTTTGCAAGGGGGCACGATGAGCGGCCGTGTTGCGCGGTTCGGGGTCTTTTGGCATGGTCCGGCGCGACTCTCGTCAATAGGGAAGAGACGGGACGGCTGCGGCTGGGTTCTCCGGCAAGCGGCCTTTTTCCGTGACATGCATTTGGACGTTAAGGGGAAGCTATGACCGATATTCTTTGGGGGATCATCGCCTGCGGGGCGCTGTCTCTCGTTTATGCTGCCTTCACCATTCAACAGGTGATGAACGCAGATGCCGGCAATGCCAAGATGCAGGAAATTGCCAATGCCGTGCGTGAAGGCGCGCAGGCCTATCTCAACCGCCAGTACATCACCATCGGCATGGTGGGTGCGGTCATCTTTTTGATTGCCTGGGTTCTGCTTGGGCCGCTTGTCGCCGCTGGCTTCTTCATTGGAGCGGTGCTGTCAGGCATTACCGGTTACATCGGCATGAACGTCTCGGTGCGGGCTAATGTGCGCACCGCACAAGCAGCAACCAAGTCTCTCGCCGGCGGCCTCGACATCGCGTTCAAGGCGGGTGCGGTTACAGGCATGCTGGTTGCGGGTCTCGCGCTGCTGGGCGTTGCTTGCTACTATTTCTTCCTGATTGGTCCCATGGGTCTGGCACCTGCCAGCCGCACCGTCATCGACGCGCTTGTGGCGCTGGGCTTTGGCGCTTCGCTGATCTCGATCTTCGCCCGTCTCGGCGGCGGTATCTTCACCAAGGGCGCTGACGTCGGCGCTGACCTTGTCGGCAAAGTAGAAGCTGGCATTCCCGAAGACGATCCGCGTAACCCGGCAACAATTGCCGACAACGTGGGCGATAACGTCGGCGATTGCGCCGGCATGGCCGCTGACTTGTTCGAGACCTACGCTGTGACGGTTGTCGCCACCATGGTTCTTGCTGCGATTTATTTCGCTGGTCAGGCCAACCTCGAAAAGCTGATGGTCTATCCGCTTGCAATATGCGCAGCCTGCATCGTCACCTCGATCATCGGCACGTTCTTCGTGAAGCTTGGCGCCAACGGCTCGATCATGGGCGCTCTCTATCGCGGCGTCATCGCCTCGGCGGTGCTCTCGATTGCCGGTCTCTACGTCGCCACTCAGTAGGTGCTTGGCGGCTTCGGTGAAGTCGGCAAGGTCGGCGATCTCGTCATCACAGGTGACGCGCTGTTCAAATGCGGCCTCGTGGGTCTCGCTCTCACAGGCCTGATCGTCTGGATCACGGAATACTATACCGGCATCGGTTATCGCCCGGTGCAGTCGATCAGTCAGGCCTCGGTAACGGGACATGGCACCAACGTCATTCAGGGCCTCGCTGTTTCGCTTGAAGCAACAGCTCTGCCGACGCTCGCCATCGTGGCCGGCATTCTCGCCACCTATAACATCGGCGGCCTGTTCGGCACGGCGATTGCCACCACCACCATGCTCGGACTCGCAGGCATGATCGTGGCGCTCGACGCGTTCGGTCCCGTGACCGACAACGCAGGCGGTATTGCCGAAATGGCTGGCTTGCCGAAGGAAGTGCGCCGCTCGACCGACGCACTCGACGCTGTTGGCAACACCACCAAGGCCGTTACCAAAGGCTACGCAATCGGCTCGGCCGGTCTTGGCGCGCTCGTGCTGTTTGCCGCCTACAACTCCGACCTGCAGTACTTCATCTCGGAAGCCAACAAGACCGGCGCCACCGAGTTCCAGTACTTCAAGGGTGTCGTTGTCGACTTCTCGCTCGCCAACCCGTACGTGGTTGTGGGTTTGCTGCTCGGCGGTCTCATCCCGTACCTGTTCGGTGGCATGGCCATGACTGCTGTTGGCCGCGCGGCCGGCTCGGTG
>JANNXL010000173.1:0-4031 GCA_031409575.1 Hyphomicrobium sp. | reverse complement strand
CAGCGCTTAGATTCGGGTTGCGCTTAGCCGCGCGCGTGTCTGAAACGCGGCAGTCCACAGGGAGACTTGTGGCCGGGTGGGTGACACGCCAGCCCGGGGCACCGAATCGTTATGAATTGGTTGAGAAAAATTGTGGCGGGGCCGGCTGAGTTCCGTTCTCAAGCCGCCGATTCTTAATTTCCGATCAGCTCCTTAAGCCGCTTTGAGCTGATTTGGCGGCCCGGCTTGGACCCATCATGGGCGGCGATGATCGTTGCTACTGAGGCCGCTGGCCCTGCCCCGCCGTCCGCGTTCAGCGCATATCCATAACCGTTAGGCAGTATTCGAGAAATATCGAAAAAGGAGGCGTGCGACAGTTCGAGGTCCCGTTCCGATAACAGGCTTCCCGGAAGTCGTTTGCCTTCCTCATCAACGAACAAGTCCGAAATGCCATAGCCTTCTGGCGCGAGACGTTTAACAATCAACTCGCCATCTTCGGATGCGTCCCGCTCACCCCAGCGTTCGGCAATGCAATAAATGCGTTGGTCCTCAACCGCAAGTGAGTCATCGCAATCTTGCCAACCCGGATGCGCAGAAATTGCTGCTGCAAAAGCTTTGTCCAACTTTTTGTAACTTTCTCTCGTGCCCTCCTTTAGCTTCGACCCCGAAATAATGTCAAAGCGCCAATTGCAGTCCGAGTAAGGCGTACCGCCTTTAAAGCAGGACGGCACCTGAAGGGGCAGCTCAGTGCTCACCAGATCTCCCGCTAGTTCTTCGATTTCAATCGTTTTCAGTTTGCTGATATTTTTGCCTTTGAATACACTCTTAAATTCTGCCTCTTCCATCACTACAAACGTGGGTAGTCGCATGCCAGTCTCAGGGTCGAAGCGCGCTTCACTGACAATTGCCAAGCAGAGGCTATGAAGCGAGAACCCTTTCGAAACGTAGTCCGACACCAACTCATCTGAGAACGATAGATTATGACCTCCGTCGCCGTAGTAATAACACTGATTGTTGAACTCTTTGACCGTCTGCTCTCTCCAGCTGAACGCAATACCTGCCGCCCTGAGATCTTCTATGTTGGAGATGACGATCGGGTATCTGGTTGCTGGTTCAGCACGAGCCAGCCCGAATGAGACGAGTGAAAAGAACAAAATCAGAGTGACGCGAAAAGTGATAAAAAATCTCTTCATCAAAAGACTCCCACTGGAAGTTTTAGTTCAACAGCAGCAGCAACCGTTCCGTCGAGAACCGCGCGCTGGATGAGGTGCCGCCGAAGGTGGCGAGAATGCTTTGCGCCGAAGCCGCGCCATCGCCGAAGCCTTCGTCGGCCTCGGTCAGGTTGTAGCCGTAGCCGCGCGGGAAGGCGGGAGAGACATCAAACCACGTCACTTCTTCTGCCCAGTGATGCAGCCCGTTCGCCACTTGAAATTCGAGAGGCTGGCCGCCGTTGACCTCTTGCACCACGTTATAGCCGTCCGCCGTTTCTCCCAGCGGCGCGCCGTGCGTGGGCACGTATTTCCAGGTGCTATCGGGAGTGTCGGGTGTCCAATCCATCATCAGGCCCCAGACGCGCTTGTGCAGGTAGGGCGCGATGTCAGCTGTGGGCCATGTCTTGTATTTGACAAGGCTTTGCATGTGCCGGTCGATGGTCTCGCCAACCTCACGGTAACGCTTCGGCGCTGCCGCTGACAGTTTCTTGCCGGTCAACAGTCCATACCGCCAGTTGCAATCGAGATAAGGCGTGCCGTTCTTGAAGCAATCGGGCACCTTGAGCGGAAGCTCGTCGCTAAGAATGGACGTGTCGGTATTCATCAGTATTTCTATTTGATCGGTCGAGAGTTTGGCAAAGTCGCGGCGCCTCAGATCCTCAATGCCCGTTTTCAGAGCGTCCTTGGTTTCAAAAATGCCGGGAACAAAACTTGCCAGGTTGTCAGGCGTCAAGGCGTCCACGTCGATTTTGGCGAGTGCGGCATCAATCACCGCCTCATCGCGCAAGATGTAAGTCGGCAGCCGCTTGCCTGTTTCGGGATCGTACTGCGCGCGGCTGGCGAGCCCCATGCACAGGCTCTCGCGCGAGAATCCCTTGGCCTTGTAACGCGTCAGAAAATCCTCGGAGATGGAAATGAGCGCGCGTGTGGCGGGCCCGGCATAAAGATAGCAGCCAATAGCCAGCCCCGGTTTGGGCAGCGTGTCATTCTGGATGCCGGTGTCGTAGATGATCGGCCATTGCTGTGAGAGGCCGAGTTTTTCCAGATCGGCCACGGATGTGAAGACGAGCGGATATTTGACTTCCGGTTCGGCGAGGGCAGGGGGCGCAAAGGGGCCCGCTGCAGCGATCATGACTGCCGTTACTCGACTTCGCATTCCAGTCTCCTATCGCCCGTGCAATCTACTGTTTCCAGCTTACGAGCTTTTTGACGAGGCCCGCACCAAACCTTGAGGAATGCCGCCGTCTATCGAACGCAGACTCGATTGAGGCATACGAAGCGGCTGAATCTTTCTCCCCCGTCGCGCACAGCGCATAGCCGTAGCCACGCGGAAAACCCGGGTGTGCGACAAAAAAAGTATAATCAATATTCTCAATCAATGGAGCAGGAATTGCAAAGGTGTCCGGCTGGCCTTCATAGAGCTCACCGTACGTAGAGCCATCTGCGTCTTTGACAAACCAATTATAGCGCCAGCCGCCCAAGTAAAGCCCGCGCTGCGCAGGAAAGTGTTCTTCTCCTTCGCTCGTCTTGACGCCCGGATTGCCGTTCTGGATGTAGTCAAGAATTTGCCGGTCCAGGGATTCGCCGTAGGCCTTGAAACGCTTTTGTAATGCGAGGCTGGTCGGGCGCCCCGATTTCATGCCGTAACGCCACGTACAATCGAGATACGGCGTGGCGTTCCGGAAGCAATCTGGCACGGCGATACCGAGTTCGTCGGTAATTAGGCCATCGTTGGGCAAAATGGCTTTCGGTGGGACCAGATCATAGCCGCCGCGCTGGTAGCCCGCGACAGCCTTTTGAATAGCGGATTTGAATGCCGCCTTGTTTTTGTAGGGGTTGGGAATGTAGTCGCTCCATTCGCTAGCGGACTCGTCGAACGTCTTCAGAACATGTTCGAGCTGCCGTCTCTCGCCTTGAGGGTCGCGCATAATATAGGTCGGCAACCGTTCTCCCGTTTCAGGATCAAAATGCGCCTGGCTGACCAAGGCGAGACAGAGGCTGTGCAGCGTAAAACCCTTCGCCGTGTAGTGCGCCAAGAAGGCGTCTGACACCGACAAATAGTAGCCGCCCTCGTCTTGCACTTCGAAGCACGCATTCGGGAACACGGGCTTGGGCTGTTGCGAAATATTTTCCGGATCAGGGAAGAAGCGTACTGATAACCCTGTCTGCTCCAGGTCTTCTGGCGACGTAAATACAACAGGATAAGGCGGCGTATCCTCTGCGATGGCCAGCTGTGTTGTGGCAATTACTGCCGCCAGTGCACTGGCGGCAAACTTCCTAAAGTTGGCGCACACCACGTTGAGATCCCCCCACGTCAAAACTCCTCAACGGCCTTTTTGATGCGCGAAATACCAACGCGCTTGGACTCGCGCTGGGGTTCCAAGGCTTCCAACGAAAAGGCCGGGTCAGCTGGCTGATGCGCGAAGAACGCATAGGCATACCCGCGCGGCAGTTTCGGCGAGACGTCGTACCAAGTGAGGTCTGTATCGCGGTCGAGCATTGCTTGCGGCACGCGCAGGTCTTCCGGCTGGCCGTCATAGGCGCCATCGCTCAGGGTATCGATACGACCGCGGCGGACAAGGTAGCCATCGCTATCGCCCTCTTCAGTGCCGCTTCGCGCAAAGCCAACGGGTTTGCCGATGGCGATGGCGTCTTTCATCTGCCGGTCGATGGCCAGCCCAAGGTCTTTGATGCGGCGCCTTTCGGCTTCGCTCACCGGCTTGCCCTTGCGCAGGCCAAAGCGCCAAGTGCAATCCAAGTAGGGCGTGCCGTTTTTGAAACAGCTGGGTACAGCAAGCGGCTGCTCTTCGGTCATGGCGTTGTAGTTGCGCACCAGCGCCT
>JANNXL010000172.1:0-1569 GCA_031409575.1 Hyphomicrobium sp. | reverse complement strand
GCATCTGCTCGTCGTCGGCAAACGCGAAGCTGAGGAAGGCAAAGTCGCGATCCGGTCATTGGGGTCGGAAGGGCAGCGGATTATGACTGTCGATGAGGCGCTGGCGATGTTGTTGGCCGAGGCCACCCCGCCGGATTTGCGGGGTTGATCGAGGCCGCAGCCAAACCCAAAAGGCGTTGGCCGCGCTGGCTCGCCGTGCTGGCAATGCTAGTGCTGATCGGTGTTTGCGTCCTTGCCAAAGGCTATTGGAATGCGACTCGCGACCCGGTGATCCGGACGGCATCTTTGTCGGTGAAGAACTGGCCTGCCGGAGAACCGCCGCTCAAAATCCTGCTGCTTTCCGACATCCATGTCGCTGGACCCGACATGCCGCCCGAACGGCTTGAGCGGCTGGTTCTCAGTTTCAACAGATTGAAGCCGGATCTAGTTCTGATCGCGGGTGATTTGGTCAGCGAGAAACGGCTGGCGACGCATATCTACACAGCGGCGGAGGTTGTGCGACCTCTGGGAAAACTGAAAGCCTCGCTCGGTGTGGTTGTCACACCTGGAAATCACGATCATTGGTTCGCGCCTGCCGCTCTCAGGACAGAGCTTGAAGTGCAGGGACTGACAGTCCTGCAAAACGAAGCCGTGAGCCGTGGTCCTTTGACTATCGGCGGCGTTGATGATGACTTCACCAATCATGACGATGTAAAGGCCACTTACAAAGCGATGGGAAGCCTGCCCGCATTGCCCCGCATATTGCTGACGCATAGCCCGGACGTTGTGCCAAGCTTACCATTGCCAGTCGTCGCTGTGTTTGCCGGTCACACTCATTGCGGACAGATCGTTCTGCCGTTTATAGGAGCCATCAGCTATGTTTCGCGGTTTGGTGACCGCTTTGCTTGTGGCCTGATAGATGATGCCGGGCAAACTGTCGTAGTTGGCGCAGGCCTTGGCACCAGCATCCTGCCGCTGCGCTATGGCGCGATGCCGGATGCGTGGCTGGTAACGCTCAAGCCATGAGCTGGACCACTTTACTCGGCGGGTTTAGCCCCACGACGTTCGCAATTGCCCTCGCGCTCGTGTTTGGCGCGTCCATTGTTCGTGGGCTGACTGGTTTTGGGCTTGCTATCATCCTTGTGCCTTTACTTGGGCTGATAGTTGAGCCGGTGCAGGCGGTGGTGATTTCGATACTGTTGCAACTGCTCGCGGGGCCGATTGGGTTGAAGCGAATACTCGCTGATGGAGAGCGGGAGACGGCGATTCCGATTGCTATTGCGGCGGTGCTCGCGACGCCCTTTGGCGTGTGGTTGCTGTCGGTGACGCCTGCCGATGTCGCGCGGGTGTCGATTGCCTTGCTGGCACTGGCCGCCTTTGCGCTGATGTTTGTGCCTGCCAAGGAAGCGGCGGTTCCCGGGCGCAAGGAAACATGGGCGACTGGGCTTACGGCGGGAGTCCTCACCGGCTTTGCCTCAATGCCCGGGCCGCCGGTGGTCCCCTATTATATGCGGCGCAAACTGCCGCCTCCGGTAGCGCGTGGTTCTATGCTGATGGTGTTTTTTGCCACCGCGATTGCGGGCAGTATTG
>JANNXL010000171.1:0-1872 GCA_031409575.1 Hyphomicrobium sp. | reverse complement strand
TGCCGTCCGAATTTCGTGCTCGAAACGGCGTTTACTACACACCTCCTGCGCTTGCCGAACGCATGCTGGATCAAGTGACCGCTGCGGGTATCGACTGGAAGAAGGCCCATGTGCTCGATCCGGCATGCGGAGGCGGTGCCTTTCTGGCACCGGTAGCAAAACGCATCATCGCGTCACTCACGCACTGCACGCCTGCCATCCTCGTCAACAATATCAGTACGCGTCTTGCTGGCTACGAACTCGATCCTTTCGCCGCATGGCTCTCACAGGTGACTCTTGATGCCGTGGTGCTTCCTGTCACGCTTAAAGCCAAGCGACAGCTTGCCAATCTAGTAACTGTCGGCGACACGCTCACGATGACCGAACCAACGCGGCATTTCGATCTAGTGATTGGCAATCCTCCCTATGGCCGCGTGCGGTTGTCGGCAGAGCGGCGTCAGCACTTCCAGC
Source organism: Hyphomicrobium sp. (assembly GCA_031409575.1). GTDB lineage: Bacteria > Pseudomonadota > Alphaproteobacteria > Rhizobiales > Hyphomicrobiaceae > JANNFX01. The sequence goes on along the minus strand of JANNXL010000171.1, from coordinate 1,422 downwards.
GCGTCCTGTTTGGGCACGCCAATCTCTATGCCCTTTTCATGGACATCGCCGTCCGTCACGCAAAGCCTGACGGATTCCTCGCCTATCTGACGCCCACCAGTTTTCTTGCTGGCGAATACTTCAAGAATCTGCGCTCGATGCTTGCCACCGAAGCGCGGCCCGTGACACTGGATTTCATGACAGTGCGCAAAGGCGTATTCGAAGAAGTGCTCCAGGAAGTAATTCTCGCCACCTACAAGCGCCGATCCAAACGTAAGACTGCCGACGTGCACATTGTTGAACCGGAATCACTCACGCGCTACACGATCAGACCCGCAGGCACGTTCCGGCTGCCGACGGACACTTCGCAGCCGTGGTTGATGGCGCGCAGCGAAGCCAATGCGCCACTGCTCGAACAATTGAACAAGTTCAAGCACCGACTCGCCGACTGGGGGTATGGCGTTAGTACCGGTCCTTTGGTGTGGAACCGACACAAGCCGCAGCTATGCCAGACGGCCAACGCCAAAACGTTGCCACTGATCTGGGCTGAGTCCGTGACCAGCGATGGACGCTTCGAGTTTCGCGCGCTAAAACGGAACCACGCTCCGTATTTCAAGATTGAAGATGGCGATGACTGGTTGATCGTTAGACAGCCGTGTGTACTGCTTCAGCGCACAACGGCAAAAGAGCAGAACCGGCGGCTCATTGCGGCGGCTCTACCAGGCACATTTCTGGCCCAACATAAGGCCGTGGTGATAGAAAACCATCTCAATATGGTCAAGCCGATCACGGCCAAGCCAAAGGTTACACCCGCAGTCATTGCCGCATTTCTAAACTCGCTCGCCGCTGATCGCGCGTTCCGGTGCGTCAGTGGCAGCGTTGCGGTCTCGGCCTATGAATTGGAGTCTTTGCCGTTGCCCAGTCCTAAAAAGCTGACGCCGCTGGCTAAACTGGTCGCTGACGGTGCATCACGCGCCCACATAGACGAAGCCTGCACTCGCCTCTACGACGGGAGCAAGGCTTGATGGTTTTACCACCCTATGCCACCCTTGGGTTGATTGTGGAGCGCCTGCCTCAAATCTTTACGGACGGAACTCCGAACCGCAACAACTGCATTCGTGACGCTGCGGTTAAAACCATTTTTACCGCACTTTACGTCGGTGCGGTCGAAGGCACGGGCCGCTTCCTGGGCCCCGTCCATGTGTATCGGATGACAGACAAACAGGCCAACAAATCTGCGAGTGCCGAGCGCGAAGGCTATGTCAAATCGGTGATGCGCAAGCAAGTGGCCGGCAGGCGTTGGTACGCCGATAACTCTCGTGAACAAATTAGAGATGAAACTTTGCGCGACGGACTTGTCGCCATTGGCGCTGTCATGCAACGTGACGATCTGGCCACCACATCCAGCAAGCCCCGCTACGCATTGAAGCGGGATTTCGCATC
>JANNXL010000170.1:0-1602 GCA_031409575.1 Hyphomicrobium sp. | reverse complement strand
TTGTCAAAATAGCCGAGGATCTGCGGGTGGCAGAGGCAAAGCGCTTGGCGGAAGAGAAAGTGATCGCCGAGGCCAAAGCAGCCGATGCTGTGCGGACCAAGATTGCCGAGGAAGCGGCTGCGAAGTCTGCCGAGCACGCACGACAGATGGAGCAGGCGCGCCTAGCTGACGTCAAATCGCTGGAAGCCAAACGCGAACTCGATTCGAAGTTGCTCGCTGAGAGCCTGCGCCGTGCTGAGGCGATCCGCGAAGCCAAGGCTGAGCAGAAGCAGTTTGAGACGTCACCGGTGGAGTCTAACTCGAGGGTAATGCCACTCGGACTAGACCGGGGGATAGCGCAACTCGACAAGAGGCTTGAGGCGACAACAGCGCTCGAACCAATCAAGCCCGGCAAGATATCGCCGCGCGTGACAATCCTTGTCTTGATGGAGCCAGGGAACAAAGGGATCCGTCGCTTTGATAAAGCTGCGGATCCTGTGCTGTGCGTCAAGGAGGGCTGCTACGTCAGCGCTGGGCCAGCTAGTGCGGCTGAACTTCGCCCGTTCGTCAAAGTCCTGGGGGTCGGCAACACCTTTGGTGCCCGCGCTGGGGCCTGTAAACATGCTCTTGGATGCACTTTTCGCAACATCGATCTTGCGAGTTCAGCCGGCTTCATCCAGCCCGTCGATATGAAAGTGATGGTGCATGATCGTCGTGAGTCACAAATCATCACGGAAGACTCGGACTGCCGGGTCGAGGGACAGCGGCTCTCTTGCCGTCGTCCCGTGATCGCTGGCAACTATCGCCTTTGGATTGTTCCCGAGGCAATCGCTGAGCGCGCGGGCAGCGCAGCCCTTGATGCCGCAGTGCGCGATGGCCTACCGGTCAGTCAGCAGGCCGTGCTTTCAAAATGATGGGGCGATGCAGCTATGCTTCAAGTTGGATCGGCCTAAGCCGCGTTGCGTGCTTTGGTAATGTTGGCGACAGGTGAACGTGCCGCCGTATTACAGTCCAACGCGGTTGCGACGCCGAGCCACCGTTTGCGATCAGCCTGCGCGTCGAGATCGTCGCGGATCACGTCCAGGTCGAAACCAGCCTTGTGCAAAGCCGCCAAGACACAATCAACCGGTTGACTACGTGCGCTGGCAGCTGCCCAGATGATTGCCGAACGCATTCCGGATTTGCAGTGAGCGACAACAGGACCCTTTAGCGTTCGCAGAGCATCGGCCATACCTTCCACGACCACGTCGGTGAAAAGATCATGCTTGGATGCCGGCACATGCCGAAACACCAGACCTGCACGCCACGCATGAGCCGCCTCAGACTTTGCAGTCATCTGAGCAGTATCTTCGTAATCTGGCAGATTGGAAATAATTGCCGTAATGCCGCGCGCTGCTAGTGCAGGGAAGTCATCAGGGGAAAGGACGGAAGTCACCGCAAATGCCGGAGTGATCCACGTTAAGTTTGGGTCTGGCTTCGACATATGAACTAGCGACCTAAGGTTGTTGCGAGATTAATATACTCGTAGTGCCGGGTTTTAGTTGTTTTAAACCGCCAAAACAAGATATGAGTTCGGCCAACATAAAAATTTTTGCTAATTTTGCTTTTGTTCAGTGTGTTCAG
>JANNXL010000169.1:0-1808 GCA_031409575.1 Hyphomicrobium sp. | reverse complement strand
CACCCAGGGGCACTTGCGTGGCGCTGGGGTAGTTGACGAACCGCTGCACCACTGCTTCGGTGTCGCGGAGCGCCTTTTCCATCATCTTGATGTTTCCGTCGCCGCCGGAGAGGAACGTACTGATGGTTTTGGAGGCTTCCTGTGTCTCTGCGGCGACGGCTGATTTGGGGCCGGAGCGCAGGTGCATCAGGTAAAGCCCTCCCCCGCCCAGCACCACGAGGACGATGAGCGCAAGGGTGGATTTGTTGAGCGACTTCTTTTCTTCGGTCACCACAAAGTCGGACTCGCCCGGAGCGAGGACGTCGGTGAGGTCGCCCGCGCCGCCGTCGGGCGGCTGGCTCGCGTCGGCGTCCTGGCTGTCGTTGTTGAGGTTTTCAATTCGCATCGCTGGTCCCGTTGTTCTGGCGGTTGTTCGGTTCGAGTCGACCTGTTACCGGATCGAGCTCACGCTGGTGTCAGGTTCAAAGAAGATGCTCAGCGTGAGGCTAGCGGTCATCTCGCCTTCACGGTCATCGATCTTGAGCAGGCTCATGTTTGAGACGCGTGTGATGCGCGGCAGCTTCTCCAGTTGCAGCAGGAACGAGTAGAACCCGTTAAAATCCCCGGCGAGGGTCATCTGGATCGGCTGCTCGCTGTAGCCGGCGGCGCGCTCGGCTTTCAGCGTCTTGACGGTTCTGGTCTGCAACGAATTGGCTTCGGCCATCTGCCACACCTCTTTGAGGATCTTGTCGACTTCCTTTTCCTGGGGCAGCTTGCTTTCAAAAAACTCGATGGCCTTCTGTAGTTCATCGATCTTCACGCCCATGTCTTCAATGCCCGCCGTGGCCTGGCGCAGATTGGTCAGCGCGCGCTGTTTATTCTCCACGTCGGCCTTGAGCGCCAGTCGCTTCTGGTCGGCTTTCTGGAAGACCATGAAGTAGCTGCAAGCGAGCAGGCCGATCATGGCGATCACGAAAACGAGTTCTCGGAGTCCGAATCGCATGTTATTTGCCCTCCAGTTCGACCGCCGCCGTCTTCGTCGAAAGCTTCAACTGCGATACGTCGGCATCGGGCAGGAGCGTCAGTTCGATCTGGAACTTGCGGACCGTGCGGTCGTCTTTGTCTTTTTTGTATTGATCGCTGATGACGAGATTCACGTCTTTGAACAGCGGGGAGCGGTTGAGCCGGCTGATGTACTGTGCCACCTGCACATCCGTGTCTGCGATGCCGGTGAGTTTCATGGTCACTTCGTACACACGCGGCAGAAGGGCAGGGTCTTTGGCCTTGCCGTCCTTGATTTTGTCGCGTTCGATCTCCTGCTTGCGTTGCTCGTAGATGGTTTTGGCGGCGACGACTGCAACGACGTTGGTGCGACGCGATTCGAGCGTGAAATCGAGCAGCGATACGCCGGTGGGGAGCGTATTGGTCAGCTCGGCCAGGATAAACGTGCGGGGCACTTTTTCGAGTAACGATGCGGTAAGTTCGGCCTGCTGGGCCATCTGCCGCTGCTTGTCCTGCATCCTCTGTACCTGCTGAATGCGGCGGGCGGCTTCGGTGTATTCTTCGTCGATCTGCGTATGCTGTTTTTCGACAGCTTTGACCGATCGCTCGCTGTAGGTGAATGCGGTTCCGATTGCCGCCATCACGATGACGAACAGACCCGCGCAGATCACGTTCGACCGCCGCTGCGTCTTGCGGTGCAGGTAGTCGTCGGGAAGGAAGGACAGTTGGTTTGGTGAGGTCATGCTGCACCCCGGCGCTCGACGCGCTCGGTGTTGGTGATAAGAGAGCCTCGGCCGGCAACAGCGCCGGCGGCAGGACCCATGCTC
>JANNXL010000168.1:0-2239 GCA_031409575.1 Hyphomicrobium sp. | reverse complement strand
GGCGCGTAGGTGCTGTTGACACACAAGATGTCGCCGAGGAAGCCGTCACTATCGAAGATGTCAAAAAACAACTGGCCTGAGGGGTCAAACGCACAATCGGAAACGATCAGGTTGACGTCGAAATCGAGGTTGCCGTAGTCGAGCTGCTTGCCGCTCGGCAGTCGCAGGTTGACGTTGTCGACGAGTTCTTCGTTGCCTCGATCCGGCCCGCTGTAATAGTTTACCGCGCCAACGTTGCCTTTGTACACGTTCTCAGCAGTGAAGAAAAAGCGATGGTCGTGGAACCACATCGAGCCTTGAAGTTCGCGGAAGTCTCCGGGAACCAGGGTCAGCCCGCCGTTGCCGTCAGGGCCCGACGCCTTGGGGACGGTGGCCAGACGATTGATCGTGTCACGGCGAGCAAGTGTTGTGCTCCAGCGGTAGTCATAGAAGGTTCCGGGGAAGTGGAAGGCGTTGCTGGCGCCGTCGCTCTCTGCGCCATTGTGAGCATTGTGGAAATGGGTTGAGATCTCGTTGCGGCCAAATCCGTTGTTCTGTGCACGGTCAACGGGAAGATTGTTATAGATCCGCATCAAGATCGGTTCGCCGTAGCGGCCCTTGATCAGGGGTGGGACCGCATAGCCGCGGGAAAGCCGCCCCTTACCAAAGCTCCAAACGCTGTTTGCGTCTTGATGCGGCATCCGCGGGTGATAGTACGTTTCGGAATCGCACTGCCCCATCGACAACACATAACCAACCTTGGGGAAAAACTCGTCCCAGCGCTGATGCGCAAAAAATTCACCCGGCGGGCGCCCTTCCATCGGACCACGGCCCGTCAGCGGATTGCGAAATGGGTTTGCACCCGACCCGGGGCCTGAGCTCGAGCCCGTATAGGCGTTGTAGTCGGTATGGTACGAGAGCTTCTTGGCGTTGGGCTCCTGCGATAGACCTTCAAATACCGCATGGCCCTGACTGTTGCGCGTTAGCGTCTGGGGCTGCTGCAAGTCCAACCTGTGCATGGGTTGACTGAATTTAGTTGCGCCAAACAGCGGGCTGCGTGGCGCTCCTGTCGGCACCAGCGCGAAAGCACTTTGCGCGTAAGGGCTCAGACCGTTTTTCAGGGCGAGCAATCCACCCGCCGTAAAGGCACCCCACCTGACCAGATCGCGCCGTGTGATCTGACCTTGCGACAAAGCTCTAACGATCTCAGCGCGGTTATTGCGAGCGTGTTGGGCTTCCAACTGACGGCGCCGGGATGCCTTCTCGTCAATGTACATTTTGCGCTACCCCAATGACTAAAAATCAGGCTGCTAAATTGAGCGCCCTTCATCGGCAAGCTGATGTGCTGAGCACCACAAGCAGTATAAAATTTATTATGTTTGCTGACGGCCACTTCCGATAGGGACCATGGTCTGAGACCAACGGGCCAAACTGCATTTGTGACTGCATAATTCAAAAATTTTCTTTCAGCCTGCAGAGTTAAGGCATGTGGACAACGCCACGAGTGATGCACGCGGGTCACGCCGTTGGCTCGACTTGCCCACCCGAATCGCGGCCCTCTTTCTGGTGCTGAGCTGCACCTGCGGTCTCAGGTTGGATTGCGCGTGATGCATTGCGTCGGAGCACGGCAAACGTAAAATGTTTCAAGTATTTCAAGAGCTATCGGGACAGTGCCGACAGCGCGATTGGGCGGCTGCGCGACGCGTTGTGGCACTTTGCGCCGCTGCAATGCTTGCGGCGTGCTCTCTTGCGGCCGAACAGCTTTCGCTGCCAACAGCCATTGGCCCGGGGACGTCTGAAACCGGATCTTTGCCAAGTGGAAAAGGCGTGCCGTTGGGCGATCCGGCAGCGGCCGGGGCAACTCAAAACCACCTCTATGAAGGCAGTGCCGATTTCACCAAGTCTCCCGCCAGGCCGCAGCAAGGCAAAGCTTTTGGCGGCGTGAGTGGAGACGGCGTCACGCTCAATTTATCAGGTGCCAGCATTGCCGAGGCGGCTAAGGCCGTGCTCGGGGACGTTCTCGGCGTCAACTACACTGTGAGTGACAAGGTGCAGGGTTCCGTCACATTGCAGACGTCTAAGCCTGTCAGCAAAGACGGCATTCTCGAAATATTTGAATCGGTCCTCGCTTCGAGCGATGCCGCCATTCTGGTGGACGGTTCCGTCTACCGCGTGGTTTCGCGCGAAGAAGCCTTCAATTCCGGCAAACCCATGCGGGAAATGGGTTCGCTCGGCCCCAAGACGCCGGGAGTATCGTCCG
>JANNXL010000167.1:0-12102 GCA_031409575.1 Hyphomicrobium sp. | reverse complement strand
CCCATGCGGCAGACCTCGTCCCACTCTTGGTGCGTGACGGGTTGAACGGAGAGCCGCATCGACGTTACGAGGCTCATTTTTGAGAGACGATCGTTGGCTTTGACATCCGCCAGTGTAACGGGGCGCGGCATCGGTGCAACGGCCTTGACCGTAACGCACTCCCATTGTCCGGTGCCGTCGGTCGGATCGGGATGGGCAAGCGCTATCACCTCGCAAATGCCGACGACTTCCTTGCCTTCATTTGAATGATAGAAAAACCCTTGGTCGCCGAGCTTCATGGCGCGCATATTGTTGCGGGCAAGATAATTGCGCACGCCGTCCCAGCTTTCACCGTCGGCACCTTTCGAAACCAGCATCTCCCACGAAAACACGTCGGGTTCTGATTTGAACAGCCAGCGGCCGGAGGTTGGAAGGACAATTTTATTTTTGATCATGTCTCTCAAACTCAGCCTGCAAGCACGTTCAGCCCCTTGCGCCTGATGAGCGCAAGTAGTGTGAGCGCAGGCCCGCTTGGGCGCCGTTCACCGCGCTCCCACTGACTGATCAAACCCGTGGTGACATTGAGATGGCGTGCGAGCACGGCCTGGCTCACTTTTTCACGCTCGCGTAGCGCTTGGATCTGCTTTGGCGATAGAACTTCGACTTTGGCTAGGCATAAAGCATTGAACTTGCGCATGGTTGTTTTGCCCATGACACCGGCTCTGTGGGCATCGGTAGCGGCCTCATGCACCACGCGGGCAATCCGGCTTGCATGCTTAGTTGTCATTACATTCGACCTCAATCCACGCGCCATCCCCTACCATGATCGCAACCTGAGCGGCACTGTACCCGAGAAACTCAAAAGCCAACTCACGTAAGCGTTGCAAGTCATCACGATCAATGTTGTTCTGAACATTCTTGGCAAACCCATCGACGAATACCGCTCTCGTTTTCGTGCGGTAAAAGATGATGGTCCGGAAGCCACCTGATCTGCCCGCGCCTGGACGCGGAACACGCTGCTTTATGACACCGCTCCCCAGATCTCCGTCGATTAAACCTTGCTCGGCCCGTGCAACTGCGGCGCATAGCGCAACATTATTTATCCCTTGGCTGCGGGCGAACCTTGCGAAACCTTTGGTCTAGTAGACCTTCATTGCTTGCCTGCACTATTTCAATTTATAACACATTGTGTTATAAATCAAGCCGCCAACCGCCGAGGGTCATTGGTTCTCGATTTTGCAGACTACGTGAGCTGATGTGGCTTGGGAACGCGAGCCGTGAGAGTGAAACTAACTTCAGTACAACACTTTGGATCCAGGGCCGGGATTGCGATCATCGCCCCTCACTTCACTGCCTCGCGGATGTGATGAAGAAATGTTTCGGCGGCAATTTTCGGATCGCTGGCCTCGGTTATGGGCCGGCCAATTACAAGATGATCGGCACCCGCTTTGATTGCGCTATCAGGCGTCATCACGCGCTCTTGGTCATCCGTCGTGCCGCCCGGCAGACGGATACCGGGTGTTACAATGAGGAATGCCGGGCTCGTTGCGGCGCGAATGCGGGCCGCTTCCTGACCCGATGCGATGACACCATCGAAACCCGACAGATAAGCCAGTTGCGCCCGGTGCAAGACCAGTTCAGCCGGCGCCATGTGCGATCCCTGCTGCTTAAGATCGTCGCCGGTCAGATTGGTCATCACGGTCACAGCCAGCAGCTTGACTTGATCCTTGCGCGGCGAGTGCGCCCGGCCGGCGATGGCGGCGCGCAGCGTCTTTGAATCATGCCCATGAACCGTGAGAAAATGCACGCCAAGTTCGCTGGCATTGGCAACCGCGCGTTCAACCGTGTTTCCGATGTCGAGCAGTTTCATATCGAGGAACACGCGCTTGCCCTGGTGGCGCAAATCACGCGCCAGATCCAACCCGCCTGCAAAGAGCAGTTCCAGACCCACCTTGTAAAAAGAAACGGTATCGCCAAGCGAGGTAACGAGCCGCCTTGCCTCTTCGATGGTCGGCATGTCGAGGGCGACGATCAGGCGGTCTCTGACAGCGCTGGAGGTCATACAGGTTCCAATTGGAAACGAGGGCACTAGACTTGAAGCATCCGGCCGGGATCGCTTCACCTACCCATGCAACACGTGGGCGGCGCGGGCAAGCTTCTGGATCAGGGTTTTAAACTGGTCGTTGGCGTCTTTGCTCTTGAGATGCCCGTTTTCGTCATAGGCTTCCATGGCGCGCGGCACGGCGAACTGATCGGGCAGCACCAAGGCACTCAGGCCCAATTCCAAAACGGTGCGAACCGTCGTCAGGCCGCGCAAGCCTCCCATGCCGCCGGGCGACGACGAGCCAAGCGCAAAGACGCGGGTCTTAAAAACCGCGAGGGGTTCTTCGCCATCGTTGCGGATGCGGCTCACCCAATCGAGCGTGTTCTTGAGCAGGGGCGTGATGGAGGCATTGTACTCAGGGCAAGCAATGAAAATGCCAGTGTGGATTTTCATCAAGGCTTCGAGTTTTTGGGCGTTGTCGGGTACGCCGCTGCTGTTCTGCAGATCCGCATCGTAGAGCGGCATGGGATAGTCGCCAAGGTCTGCGAACGTGGCGGAGATGCCGTTGGCTTCGGCGATCGTGGCGCCGAGTTTCGCAAGCCGTTTGTTGTGGGAGCCGTTCCGCGCAGAGCCTGCAAAGAACAAGAGTTTGACAGGCGTGGTCATGGAAAATCCTTGTTAGCGAAAAGTACCGTGCGGTTCGTTAGGTGTTCTCCCCGCCGAAGAAATCCTTCACGCGGGCAAAAAAGCCGTGGCTCTCCGGGCTTGTATCCTTGCGGCTTTCTTTCTCAAAATCTTCCAGCAGCTGGCGCTGGCGGGCATTGAGATTTTTCGGCGTTTCAACGTCGACCTGAATGAACAGATCTCCCGTTACTTTCGAGCGCAGCACCGGCATGCCCTTGCCCTTCAGCCGGAACTGTTTGCCGCTTTGCGTGCCATCTGGAATTTTAACGCGCGTCGTTGCGCCTTCGAGCGTCGGCACATCGACCTGGCCGCCGAGCGCTGCCGTCGTCATTGAAATCGGTACTTTGCAAAACACGTCTGACCCGTCGCGCTGGAAGAACTCGTGCGCTTTGATCGAGAGGAAAATGTAGAGGTCGCCGGCGGGTCCGCCGCGCAAGCCAGCTTCGCCTTCGCCCGCGAGGCGAATACGCGTGCCGTCCTCGACGCCGGCTGGAATGTTGACTGAAAGCGTGCGCTCTTTGGTGACGCGGCCCGCGCCTGAACAGGTGCCGCACGGGTCGTCGATGGTCTCGCCGCGGCCCTGACACGAGGGGCAGGTGCGTTCAATCGTGAAGAAGCCCTGGCTGGCGCGAACTTTTCCAGCTCCCCCGCAGGTCGGGCAGGTCTTGGGTTTTGTTCCCGGCTTTGCGCCGGTGCCTGAGCATGCCTCGCAGGCAATACTGGAGGGGACGCGGAGCTGCGCCGTCTTGCCGGTATAAGCATCCTGCAAGGTGACTTCGAGATTGTAGCGCAGATCCGCTCCGCGCTCGCGACCGCCACGGCTGCGGCCTCCTTGACCCCCGCCGCCACGGCGGCCACCCATGAATTCGCCGAAAAGATCGTCAAAGATATCCGACATGGACGACGCGAAATCTGGCCCGAAGCCGGCTCCGCCCGGTCCGCCGCGGCCGGCGCCATCGAAGGCTGCGTGGCCAAAGCGGTCGTATGCTGCGCGCTTTTGCGGGTCCTTTAGCGCTTCGTAAGCTTCGCTGAGGTCCTTGAACTTTTGTTCCGCCTCCGCATCACCGGGATTTTTGTCGGGGTGGTGCTCTTTTGCGAGCCTGCGGAATGCAGATTTGAGATCCTGCTCGCTGGCCGCTTTGTCGACACCCAATGTTTCGTAATAGTCGCGCTTGGCCATGGGGCATCAGGTCCGGTTGGCTTGGACAGATAAGGTGGTGGAGCAAAAACGGGGACTTATCGATCCTGACGATACGATACGCAAACGGGGTCAGAACGCCGTGCCTGACCCCATTCACAGGACTTCAGTTTAGGCCCCGCACCCTTTTGCGAGCGGGGCTTTTGCTGAAGCCGGACTCAAGCACTCTTTTTCTTGTCGTCTTTGACTTCTTCGAAGTCCGCATCGACGACATTGTCTTCAGCGTCTTCAGCAGTTTCACCTGGAACATCGCTACTGGCATCCGCACCCTTAGCGCTGTAGATCGCTTCGCCAATCTTCATGGCCACCTGAGCCAGAGACGCCGTTGCCGCCTTGATGGCTTCGGTATCCTCCGACTGGATGGCCTCCTTGGCGACTGTGATGGCATTTTCCACGTCGGCCTTCACAGCAGCGACACCAGCGTTTGCGCCGTGGTCCAGCAACTGCTTCTCGGTTGAGTGGATGAGCGCTTCGGCCTGGTTCTTGGCTTCCACCTGCTCGCGCTTGACCTTGTCTTCGGCCGCATGCGCCTCGGCATCCTTCACCATGCGCTGGATGTCCGCATCCGACAGGCCGCCTGAGGCCTGAATACGGATCGACTGTTCCTTGGCGGTGGCTTTGTCCTTCGCCGATACATGCACGATGCCGTTGGCGTCGATGTCGAACGTCACTTCCACCTGAGGCACGCCGCGCGGCGCGGGCGGAATTCCCACGAGATCGAACTGGCCAAGCAGCTTGTTGTCGGTCGCCATCTCGCGTTCGCCCTGACCAACACGGATGGTCACAGCGCTCTGACCATCTTCCGCCGTCGAGAACACCTGGCTCTTCTTCGTCGGGATGGTGGTGTTGCGATCGATGAGGCGTGTGAACACGCCGCCGAGTGTTTCAATTCCGAGCGACAGCGGCGTCACGTCGAGCAGCAGCACGTCCTTGACTTCGCCCTTCAGAACGCCGCCCTGGATCGCAGCGCCCACGGCAACAACTTCGTCCGGGTTGACGCCCTTGTGCGGCTCCTTGCCGAATAGCTCCTTAACGATCTGCTGCACCTTCGGCATGCGCGTCATGCCGCCGACGAGAACGACTTCGTCGATCTCGGCAGCCTTCAGACCAGCATCCTTGATGGCCTGTTCGCACGGCCCCTTGGTCTTCTCGATGAGGTCATCGACCAAGCTCTCAAGTTTGGACCGCGTGAGCTTCATGGTCAGGTGCTTGGGACCCGACGCATCGGCCGTGATGAAGGGTAAGTTGATTTCAGTCTGTGCCGACGACGACAGCTCGATCTTCGCCTTTTCGGCGGCTTCCTTCAGACGCTGCAGGGCAAGCTTGTCGTTGCGCAAATCGATGCCGTTCGACTTTTTAAATTCATCGGCGAGATACGACACAAGCTTCATGTCGAAGTCTTCACCGCCGAGGAACGTGTCGCCGTTCGTTGACTTCACTTCGAAGACGCCGTCGCCGATTTCCAGGATCGAAATATCGAACGTGCCGCCGCCGAGGTCGTACACCGCGATGGTCTGGCTGCCGGTTTTTTTGTCGAGTCCATAGGCGAGTGCTGCCGCCGTCGGCTCGTTGATGATGCGCAGCACTTCGAGGCCGGCAATACGGCCAGCATCCTTCGTGGCCTGGCGCTGGGCATCGTTAAAGTAAGCCGGCACAGTGATGACAGCCTGCGTGACGGTCTCGCCAAGTTTGGCTTCGGCCGTTTCCTTCATTTTCTGCAAAATGAACGCGGAAATCTGCTGGGGCGAATACGCTGTGCCGCCGGCTTCAACCCAGGCGTCGCCGTTAGCGCCTTTAACAATCTTGTAGGGGACGAGTTTCTTGTCTTTTTCGACCATGGGGTCGTCAAAGCGGCGGCCAATCAGGCGCTTAATGGCGAAAAGCGTGTTGGTGGGGTTGGTTACGCCCTGGCGCTTTGCGGGCAGCCCGACCAGGCGTTCGCCGTCGTCACTGAACGCAACGATCGACGGGGTCGTGTTCAAACCTTCGGCATTTTCCAGGACCCGCGGCTTTCCGCCCTCGATGACGGAGACGCAGGAGTTCGTGGTGCCGAGGTCAATGCCGATGACTTTACCCATTGATTTCATTCCTTTTTGTTGCGGCGGATCGCCCGGACCCTTAACGATGGCATCCGGAACGCACCGGGGCTCGTTATGAGAGCCGATGGTTCGCGATCCCCAGGGAGATCAGGTGTGCGATGGACGGTTATATAGGGTTGTCGATTCCCGGCGCAACGGGCGCTGATCGCACACCTGTGATCTATTTTAACGTGCGGCCCGCGTTCAAACGCCCCGCCGGGCTTTCCAGTGGGCCAAGACGATGACGTTAACAGAGACCGTGCCTGGGACCGTGCCTGGGTTCAGGTACGTCGCGGGCGCCCTGGATTTAGGCGCCCAAACGGCCCTGCTCAGCGCCGTCGAACAGGTGGTTGCCACTGCCCCCCTGTTTACATCCCATATGCCGAGGACGGGTAAGCCGATGTCGGTGCGGATGACGAATTGCGGTCCGTTCGGCTGGGTTTCCGACAAACAGCGGGGCTACCGTTATCAGGCGGGACACCTGGAAACGGGTGAGCCTTGGCCGCCCATTCCAGATCCGCTGCTGGTCATTTGGCGGCAGTATTCAGGCTTCGAAGGTGTGCCGGAAGCCTGCCTCATCAATTTCTATGGTGCGGGCACCAAGATGGGCAGCCACGTCGATATGGACGAGAAGGAACCCCGCGCGCCGGTAGTTTCCGTCTCGCTGGGAGACGACGCGGTTTTTCATGTCGGCGGGCTCAAACGGAGCGACCCCAAAACAAAGATGACGCTGCGCTCCGGCGATGTGGTTGTGCTCGGCGGGCCGGCACGCTTTGCCTATCATGGCATCGATAAGGTGCTGCCCGGCACCTCCGATCTTGTGCCTGGCGGCGGGCGCATCAATTTGACGATGCGGCGCGTGACAGCTTACACGGCGGACTAGCGGCCGCCGTGTTCACCAATCTGCCCATTCTGGTTTTGTCGCTCAAATAATCGTGAAATCGCTCTCAGTGAATGTGGCACCCCCAAAGCCCGACAGCCCCTCAGCCAGCAAGATGGGTGCCTCGTAGTATTCATCTCCAAGATAGTAGAGCTGGCCGGTTTCCCAGGTGTACTCAAAAACCGGTTCATTGGGCCAGAACTGTGCCCCGCCTTTGGTTAGTATATTGGTCGACCAAACTTGGAAGGAACTGAAATTGTTCGCCGCTCCAAATTCAGATGCGGATACGGTGAAGTTATCGAAGGCATCGTTATAGTCAAAAATTGTGTCCCACTGACCGGCATCGAGATGCAGGGCAAAGCTGTCGAAGCCCTCACCGCCAGAAAGCTGATCGTAGCCGGTATTCCCGTCGATAATATCGTTGCCACCGTCACCATAGAGGACATCGTTATCGGCTCCTCCGGACAGAGCATCATTTTCCGTGCCTCCGAAAAGCACGTCTCTTCCGTCACCGCCTAATATAACGTCAAAACCCGATCCTCCAAGGAGAGTATCATCCTGCGAGCCGCCAAGCATAACATCATTGCCTGCGCCGCCAACAAGCAGGTCGTTACCGCTTTCACCGGAAATAATGTCGTTCCCATTGTCACCGTAGAGTTTATCATTTCCCCCTTGGCCGTAAATTTTGTCATTGCCTTTTCCGCCCTTAATCAGATCATCGCCACCCTTGCCTTTGAGAGTGTCGTTGCCGGAAAGGCCAAGAATAGTGTCTGATCCGTTGGTTCCGCTGATTTTATCGCTTTTTGAAGTGCCTCTTTTCTTCGCCATGTACATGAGTCCTGTTTCAAAAATCTCAATCAAAAAACGGGGTATTGTTACATGAATTTGAGGCATGCGCAATAATTTGACCGCATACACACAGTAAAAATTTTGAGCCTGGCATGGACGGTCTCGTGCCCGGCGGCGGGCGGATCAACCTCACCATGCGAAACGTTTCGCGATAGCCCACTTTACAATCTGACACGTCCAAACAACGCTGACGCGGCAAGGCCGCAGGCGAGCGCCAAGAGCACGGCCACGATGCCGTAGAACCATGGCGCGTTGTGCGCCGATTCATAAATGAACCGCTCGATGCCCGTACGTTCGAGCGCCACCCGCGTGGTGAACTTGTTCAGGAGTTCGCCCTCGCGGAACAGATAAACGCGCGCCACGAGCTGGCCGACGGGGACGTTTGCGGGAAGTGCGAGGGTAGAGCGGAACAGGCTGCGGCCACTGAACGTCACGCCGTAATCGTCGCGGGTGTAAAGGCCATCTTTCACCATGAGCCTCCCAAGCGCGGCTTCATAATCGCGCAACTCTGCCGCGTCCGTCGTCTCGGTCGTTTTTGGATTTGCAATCAGCGGAATTTGTTCCAGCCCGATGCCGTATTGCGCAAGCACGCTGGCGTCGGCGATCTCTTCCAACGGCCGCGTTGAGGCAACCGCGTAGTACGACGGCACGCGATCAAAACTCGCAGACGCCGTGTTCACCCATAGCCCGGCCACATTGCTTTTACGGCGGATAACGGCGGGCGCGGGTGCGCCTTCCACAGCGACGATGACGTCGTAGTATCCGGCCTCCGGGCTTGGCTGGCGGCTGTTATCGACCGTTCCGAAGACCGTGACTTCGCTGCCCTTAAAAGCTGCCGTGACGGCAATGGAGCGCGCGGAAACATCAGCCTCAACGCGTTCGGGTGGCAGCACTGCAGGCGGCGGGGCTGGCGTTGGAGCTGGTGGAGGTGCTGCGGCTTCTGGCGCCGGCTTGGCGGTATTCGGCTTTGCTTCAGTGGGCCGGTCTGGCGATTTCTTGGTTTGTTTCTGCTTTGCCGTGACCGAGGGCTTGGCAGCCGGATTGCCGGGCTCTGCAAGAGCCGTCAGGCCGCTGACCAGCGGCGCTAAAACCGCAATTGCCAGTACCAGCGCGCGAAACAGAAGGTGGAAGCGTTTAAAGTTCGCCATCAACGCCCGCTCCCCTTCAACGACAGAGAAAACAGCTCTTTGGGCGTGGATACGAGGTCGTAGCCAAAGCGCAGGCACACCAGCAGCACGAGCGCTGCCAGCAAAAACCGAAGCTGCTCGCCTTTCAATCGCGCGCCGGCCGCGGCTCCGAATTGCGCGCCGATTACGCCGCCAATCATGAGGAGAAGCGCCAGTACAATATCAACCGTCTGGTTGGTTGCAGATTGAAGGATCGTGGTGGTGGCGGTGACGAATACAATCTGAAACAACGATGTGCCGACCACGACGCTCGTCGGCACCCGCAACAGATAGATCATGGCCGGCACCATGATAAATCCGCCGCCAACGCCCATAATCGCCACAAGGAACCCGACAAACGCACCGATGGCAATCGGCGGCAAAGCGCTGATATACAATTTGGAGCGCGGGAACCGCATTTTCAAAGGCAACCCGTGCACCCAGCTGTGCTGGCCTGTGCGGCGGCTCGCGGAGACATCGCCCGTGCGGTTTTTATGTATCGTGCCGGCGCTCTCGATCATCATCAGCGAGCCGATCACACCCAGAAACAGAACGTAGCTGATCGACACAAAGACATCGAACTGGCCAAGGTCGCGCAGAATTTTCACCATCTGCACGCCAATAATTGACCCGGCGATACCGCCCGACAGCAGCACGCCGCCGAGTTTCAAATCGACGTTGTTACGCTTATACTGGGCGAGCGCTCCGGAAACGGACGATGCAACAATTTGCGCCGCTCCGGTGGCCACGGCGACAGCAGAGGGGATGCCGGTGAAAATGAGCAGTGGCGTCATCAGAAACCCGCCACCGACGCCGAACATGCCCGACAGGAACCCAACCGCCGCACCCATCCCGAGGAACACAAAAATGTTCACGGACATCTCGGCGATGGGCAAATAGATGTGCATGGAGGGTCTTTAGGCCGGGGCTTCTCGAAAGGCGCGGGGTTCAGGGCGGCGGCCAGATTGGAGACTATATTGGAGAGTTGTCAGATTGACTCGTCTCTACACTAATTCGGTTCGCCGGGCAGTTGAAACACAAACATGTCCAAGCCGGGTGGTCTGAAGCCGCCGCCAGTTCATACTCAGTTCATAACTGTCATAAAGCTGTGATACCGCACAGCAAACCTCGCCCCCGGTTTCACCTTGCCGGCTTTGAAAGGCCCACCCATGACCCAGTCCGGAGAAACCGGCAATCCACCCTTCGATCACGCTGAAGATACGCCAGCCAATCCGGCATCGGGCCCCACACTGGGCGATGTCATCGAAGCCCGGTATTCGCGCCGCGATGTGATCCGTGGAACGCTGGCGACAGCGGCAATCGCCTCAACTGTATCCACTATGGCCCTGCTTGCGGCAAGCGACGCACGGGCCGCGTCGAGTGCGTCTGGCACTTTTAACTTCGCAGAACTCGCCGCTGGATCTGACGCCAGCCACCATGTTGCGGCGGGATATGATGCGAACGTACTTATCCGCTGGGGAGATAAGGTGCTGGCTGATGCGCCCGCATTCGATCCGATGGCTCCTTCGGCTGAGGCTCAAGCGCGGCAGTTCGGATATAACAACGACTTCATCGGTTATATCCCGCTCGACGGCAGTTCCGGACACGGGCTCCTGGTCGTCAATCACGAGTACACCAACGACGAACTCATGTACCCCGGCATAGCGGTTGGCAAACCCCGCACGCAGGCGGTTCGCGGAATTCCCGAAGCGCTGGTGCGGGCCTCCATGCAAGCCCACGGCGGCAGCGTGATCGAGATCAAGCGTGAAGCGGGCGCGTGGCGTGTTGTAGAGAATTCAAAGTACGCGCGACGCATCACGGCTGAGACTGAGATGGCGTTTTCCGGTCCCGCAAGCGGACACGATTGGCTGAAGACGTCGGCCGATCCTTCCGGCACGCGCGTCAAAGGCATGTTGAACAACTGTGCCGGCGGCGTCACGCCGTGGGGCACGTGGCTGACGTGCGAAGAAAACATCAACTACTACTTCTGGGGCACAGACGCGCTGGCGAACCATCCGCAAAAGGATGCGATGAAGCGCTTCGGCATCCCCGAAGAATACTATCCGTGGGGCCTGTTCGAAAAGCGCTTCAATCTGGCGCTTGAGCCCTATGAGCCCAATCGCTTCGGCTGGGTGGTCGAGATCGATCCGATGGACCCTGCGTCAACACCCGTTAAGCGCACGGCGCTCGGCCGCTTCAAACACGAGGGCGCAGGCAACATCGTCAACGGTGATGGGCGCTTTGTGGTCTACCAGGGCGATGATCAGCGGTTTGAATACGTCTACAAGTTTGTCACCGAAGGCAAAGTCGATCTTGCCAATCGCGCCGCCAATTCGAAGCTGCTCGATAGCGGCACACTCTATGCTGCTCGCTTTGATGCCAACGGCCGGGGCGAATGGCTGCCGCTTGTCGCGGGTCACGAGAAACTCGGTGCGTTCACAAGCCAAGCCGAAATTCTGATCCATGCCCGGCTTGCCGCCGATGCTCTGGGCGCAACCCGTATGGATCGCCCGGAGGACGTTGAAGCCAACCCAAAGACCGGCAAGGTCTACGTGATGCTGACCAACAACACCAAGCGCGGCCAACCCGATCAGCCCGGCGTCAACGATGCCAATCCGCGGCCTGAGAACAAGTTTGGCCACATCATTGAACTGACGCCTGACGGTGGCGACCACGCGAGCCTGGGCTTTGCCTGGGAGATCATGGTCAAGTGCGGCGATCCGGCCATCGCAAGCGTTGGCGCGACGTTCAATGCGGCCACCTCGAAGGACGGCTGGTTTGGAATGCCCGACAATTGCGCCGTCGATGCCGAGGGCCGTCTGTGGATTGCGACCGACGGCAACGCGCCAAAGGAGACTGGTCGCGGCGATGGCCTTTACGCTATGGAAACGGCGGGTGCAGCGCGCGGCACGTCAAAGCTGTTCTTCCGGGTGCCCATGGGAGCTGAAATGTGCGGGCCATGGTTTACGCCCGATGGCGAGACGCTGTTTCTGGCGGTCCAGCACCCCGGCGAATCGGAAGAAAAAGGTGCGCCTGCCACTTTCGAACAGCCCACAACCCGTTGGCCAGACTTCAAAGACGGTGTCCCGCCGCGCCCCAGCGTTGTGGTCGTGACCAAGCAAGGTGGCGGTAAGATCGGGGTTTAGCAGCCTCTGCCTGGGCCCAAATGTCCGGAATTGAACTGGGGTCTTGCCGTCGGGGGCGCTCGCGGTGCAAAACCTGTT
>JANNXL010000166.1:0-3052 GCA_031409575.1 Hyphomicrobium sp. | reverse complement strand
GGCCTGCCGCATGTGATCGATATTCGCAACATCGGCCTTATCGGTGCGGTTGAGTTCGATCCGGTGCCGGGGCATCCGACGAAGCGCGCCTATGACCGCTTCCTCAAAGCCTTCGAGAATAACATCCTTGTGCGCCAGACCGGCGATATCATAGCGCTGTCGCCGCCGTTAATCATTTCAAAGTCTGAGATTGATCAGCTGTTCGACACCTTCACGATGGTGCTGAAAGCAAACTACGCCGCATCGTCGTAGGTTGGGTTAGCGCGGCTCGGATTGTTACAGTTGGCATCGATGTTGATTTCCGCGCGTAACCCGACACCTCTTCTCCTACGCGACCCGTTGGGTTACGCGCGGCAGATCTCGATGACGCCAAAGCCGCAATGTCGGTGACCGCGCTAACCCAACGAATTGAACAAGGCAAGAGCAACCATGCAAACGATCCAGAACGCCATCGACGGCCGCAAGGTGACGTCTGGCTCCAAACGCGCCGCTGCCGTGTACAACCCGGCGACGGGCGAGCAGACCGCCACTTTGCCGCTGTCGACGCTGGAAGAGGTCAATGCGGCCGTTGCAGCGGCTAAAAAGGCAGCGCCTGCCTGGGGCGCAACGCCGCCCATGAAGCGCGTCAAGCCGCTGTTCAAATTCAAGGAGCTGTTGGAAAAGCACGCCAACGAGATCGCGCGTGCCATATCCAACGAGCACGGCAAGACGCACCCCGATGCCTTGGGAGAACTGTCACGCGGCATTGATGTCGTCGATTTTGCCTGCGGAATTCCGCACCTGCTCAAAGGTGAGTACTCGCGCAACGTCGGTCCAGAAATCGACAGCTGGTCCGACCGCCAGCCGCTCGGGGTGGTCGCCGGCATCACGCCGTTCAACTTCCCCGCCATGGTGCCGATGTGGATGTTCCCGGTCGCAATCGCCTGCGGCAACACATTCATTCTGAAGCCTTCGGAACGCGACCCCTCGGCGCCCATGATGATCTGGGAATTGTTCCAGGAGGCAGGCCTTCCGCCCGGCGTGTTCAACATTGTGCACGGAGACAAGACGGCGGTCGACGCCATCCTGAGCCATCCCGACATCGCAGCTGTCAGCTTTGTTGGTTCAACGCCCATCGCCGAGTACGTCTATTCGCGCGGCACGGCGTCGGGCAAACGCGTGCAGGCGCTGGGCGGCGCGAAGAACCACATGATCATCATGCCGGATGCCGACATGGACCAGGCCGTGGATGCGCTGATGGGCGCCGGCTATGGTTCGGCCGGTGAGCGGTGCATGGCGATTTCGGTTGCCGTTCCTGTCGGCGAGAAAACGGCAGATCGCTTGGTTGAAGCGCTCGCGCCTAAAGTGCGGGCACTCAAGGTCGGGCCTGCGTCGGATAACGAGTCTGAAATGGGTCCGGTGGTCACAGCCGAGGCTAAAAAACGCATTGCAGGTCTCATTGATCAAGGCGTGAAGGAAGGCGGCAAGCTCGTTGTCGATGGCCGCGGGCTGGAACTGCAGGGCTATGAAAACGGGTTCTTCCTTGGCGGCTCGCTATTTGATCACGTGACGCGCTCAATGGAAATCTACAAGCAAGAGATCTTCGGGCCGGTACTCACTGTGGTGCGCACCCAGAACTATGATGAAGCAGCAGACCTCATCAACAGCCACGAATATGGCAACGGCACCGCCATCTTCACGCGCGACGGCGATGTGGCCCGCGCGTTCGCCGACAAGATCGAAGTGGGCATGGTCGGTATCAATGTGCCGCTGCCGGTGCCGGTTGCCTATCATTCGTTCGGCGGCTGGAAGCGGTCGATGTTCGGCGATCATGCCATTTATGGTCCGGAAGGCGTGCGCTTTTACACGCGCATCAAAACCATCACGGCCCGCTGGCCAACCGGCATTCGAGCTGGCGCGCAGTTCAACTTCCCGACGTTGAAGTGAGGGTTCCAATCCCGCTCGAGGCCGGAACAATAGGACCCTATGTGCGTTTGCCAAGTTGGATCATCGGGGCCTCAGCGCTCTGCAATTAGGAGGGGCGGACGCATGTCAGACCAAATTCCGCATCACGCATTCGTTGTCGTGGCAGACGGGACAGGCGCGCGCTTTTTCCGCAACGATGGGCGCGGCAGAACCGTGCTTTTGATTGACGCCGGCCATCTTTCGCCATCGAACCTCGAAGATGACGGCCCGGCAGGGCACCGCCCCTCTGAATCGTCAAAGCAGCAGACGGATGAAGCGACCTTTGCCAAGCAACTAGCTAATGAACTCTACCGGCGCGCTCATGAGGGCGACTTCGAAGCGCTCGTGCTGATCGCCGATCCTAAGACGCTGGGTCAGATCCGTCCGGGTTTGCATAAGGAAGTCAAAAACCGGATGATCCTCGAGCTTGCAAAAACACTGACCAAATCGCCGGTCAAGGATATCGAGAAGACTTTGAGCTAATAGCCAGGCCCTCCCTGCCGAGCGTGACGGGCGCTTAAGCCTCCGCGGCCCGCGGCTGGAGTCTCAAACCAGTGGCGGCCGAACCATCCGTATTTGATGGAAGACCGCTCATGGCGAGGTGCGGCCTGCCCTAACAAAAACAGGGACCCATCGCTGGGTCCCTGGATAGTTTTGGAAGGTACGAAATAAACGCAGGCAGTGAGATCAGGCTGCAACCGTGCCCTCTTCGCCGGGATTGCGCAGCACATAGCCGCGGCCCCAAACGGTCTCGATGTAGTGCTGGCCGCCGGTCGCCGTCTGAAGCTTCTTGCGCAGCTTGCAGATGAACACGTCGATGATTTTCAATTCCGGTTCGTCCATGCCGCCATAAAGATGGTTCAGGAACATCTCCTTGGTCAGCGTCGTGCCTTTGCGCAGCGAGAGCAGTTCGAGCATCTGATATTCCTTGCCCGTCAGATGCACGCGCTGGCCGTTGACCTCGACCGTCTTGGTGTCGAGATTGACGCGCAGATCACCGGTATCGATAACTGACTGTGCGTGCCCTTTCGAGCGCCGCACGATGGCGTGGATGCGCGCGACCAGTTCGTCCTTGTGGAACGGTTTGGTCATATAGTCGTCGGCGCCG
>JANNXL010000165.1:0-13487 GCA_031409575.1 Hyphomicrobium sp. | reverse complement strand
ACTTGTGGTCTTCGACGCTCGCACTCATAGCAACAATTGCCGCGGCACTCATGCTGCTGCGACCCGCAATCAAGGTAAGCATCCCATGCCCATGCTCGATAAAATATCTGAGGCGCGCGCAGCCAAGCAGTACGCCGCCATTCGCGGTTTTTATATTCATTGCTTTGTTTATGTGCTGGTCGGTTTGCTGCTGGTGCTGATCAATGTCTTGTTGGGTGATAAGATGTGGGCCCAATGGGCCATCGGCGGCTGGGGCATCGGCGTTCTAGCACATGCCTACGCGGCCTTTATAAAGACTCCCAAGTCGCTTGCCGATTGGGAAGCAAAAGCGCTCGAACAGGCCGGCACGAAGAAAACTTAAGACATCCCAATAAAGAACAGCCTGGCAGGAACGCCTGCCAGGCCGCTGGAATGCGTCAATGTCCCGGGGGAAGACCGTTACATCTTCGGCATCACCACCGTGTCGATGATATGGATGACCCCATTCGATGCGGCGACGTCTGCCGTCACAACCTTGGCGTCATTGACCATAACATCCTTGGTAGCGTCTACGGAGAGCGTGCTGCCTTGGACTGTTTTGACATCAGACTTTTTACCCTTGATGTCCGCTGCCATCACCTTCCCAGGAATGACATGGTAAGTGAGGATTCCAGCGAGCTTGGCCTTGTTCTCTGGCTTCAGCAGATCTTCGACGGTGCCCTTCGGCAACTTGGCGAACGCCTCATCGGTGGGGGCGAACACTGTGAATGGGCCCGTGCCCTTCAGCGTTTCCGCAAGCCCGGCAGCCTTCACAGCTGCAACGAGCGTGTTGAACTTGCCCGCGCCCGCGGCGGTATCAACAATGTCTTTTGTTTCTGCACGCGCTGCAGTGAGCGGCACGGCCATCATGGCTGCCAAAGTCAAAGCATAAAACATCTTCATTTGGTAACTCCTGTTCGTGGGGAACATGACAAGCGCGTGAAGTGCAAACCAGTTTCAACTGGCCTTTAGCGCGCGTCATGAACGCAACGCCGCGATGTCAAAAATCGCAGCGAGGCGCCTGCAGGGAGTTACGGCATCACAACCAGGAGCAGACCTAGACCAACCCGTGCTTATCTTTTTTGAGCATTTGTGATCTGCCTTTTCTCGAACACTCTTTGCGTTGCGCACGGCGCCTCGCGTTCCGCCAGCCGGCCGCCGTGCGCATTTCTTTTACGACTTGGGCAAGAGCACTTTGTCGATCGAGTGAATGACGCCATTCGACTGCATGACATCATAGATGGCGATGTTGGCAACGCCGCCAGCTTCATCCTTCAAGACGATGTTGTTGGGGCCATTCATCATGGCAGTCAGTGTGCCGCCGGCAACCGTCTTTAGCACGGCCTTGCCGTCTCCCTTCTTCACCTTCGCGCGCAGATCGCCAGCAGTCAGTTCGCCCGCTACGACGTGATACGTGAGCACACCCGTCAGCTGACCTTTGTTCTCAGGCTTCAGCAGTGTGTCGACCGTGCCAGCGGGAAGTGCCGTGAAAGCTGCGTTCACAGGTGCGAACACCGTGAACGGGCCTCTGCCCGAAAGCGTGTCGACGAGACCAGCAGCCTTGACAGCAGCAACCAGCGTCGTGTGATCAGCAGAGTTGACGGCATTTTCGACAATGGTCTTTGAGGCGAACATTTCCTGGCCGCCAACCATGACCATGCTCTTGGCGAAGGCGGGAACAGCAAACAGCACAGCACCGGCAAGCAGCGTAGATTTGAGGATTTTAGACATGTTGGGTAACTCCGATTGAGGTTTTGAAGCGAATTTTGCCTCGCGAATTGCAGGTCACGAACTGTTTCAAGAAGCGCGTGTCAGGTTCGCCAGATGCCGGGATTACGCTGCTGCCCGGGCCGGGTTTCGCTTCCGCTGCAGCCCTTATTTTTGATTTAAGTGTGATCCGAATGGCGAGCAGCGGGTTCCCTCTTCGGCACTAGTGTTGATCTCAAAAGTTGTTTTTCGCGCGATCCGCCAAAGCCCGCCCTTGACATTGATACCGATATGTCTGATATTTCTGTCATGACAGAAATATCAGACATAGACAAAACACTGCCCGCCGCCATCGAGCGCTTCGTGGTGCATTGGGGCGAGATGGGCGAAATGTGGGGCGTCAACCGTTCGGTTGCCCAGGTGCACGCTCTGTTGTTCGTCTCCGACCAGCCCATGACGGCCGAAGACATCGCCGCCCGGCTGGGCATCGCCCGCTCAAACGTCTCGACCTCGCTCAAGGAACTGACCGGCTGGACGCTTATTCGCCGCGTGCAGGTATTGGGCGACCGCCGCGACTATTTTGAAGCCGAAGCCGACATGTTCGAAATGGTGCGCCGCATCGCGCTCGGGCGAAAGTCGCGCGAAATCGACCCGACACTTGCTGTCTTGCGCTCGTGTGCCAGCGACGCCGGAAACGACGCGAAAGTTTCATCAAATGCACGTAAGCGGTTGAATGAAATGCTGCAGTTCATGGAAACGGTCGACAAGTCTTTCGATGAGTTGATGCGGTTGCCTTCGCCTGTGCTGAACCGGCTCATCAAAATGGGCGGGACGCTCGCGCGGCTGGTGACGCTGAAACCGAAGGGTCCAGCGAAGCGTGGCTGAATATCAGATGCAAAATAACTGTGATGTGTGTTGAAGGAAGACTATCATGGAGAGCACCACAAAAACTGGCTCTCAGCGAAGACCGGGTTTAAATCTCATAAGTGCGTTCGTTGCACCGTTTGCCCGCCACGCCGAATACGAGCCGCGCTCCATCCAAATCACAGAGCCTGATTCGCGCTTTCGCGATTTACTGGGCGTCGATGCCTGGAATCGCTTACCCGCCACGGTGCGTCGCCGGTTTTCAAAGCGCTTTAAGCCGCGTGAAGCAGTTCTCTATACAGGCCACGTTGTTGAAACGCGGCTGTCGCCGATCGGAAATGTTTTGTCGGTCTTAGCCCGCGCTATCGGCAGTCCGTTGCCAGGACCGGACGGCAATGCTGGAGCAGCCGCTGTGTCCGTTATCGAGGATGCAGCAACCGGCAACCAGAACTGGACCCGCACCTACGAGCGCGCAGGCGCGTTTCCGCAAACCGTGCATTCCATGAAGCGCTTCGCTGGTCCGGCAGGCCTTGAAGAATACGTCGGCTCCGGCATCGGCATGAGTTTGCTGCTGTCGGAAGAAAATGGCGCACTCGTGTTCCGCTCCGGACACTACTTTCTCGAACTTGGCGGTTGGCGCATGCGGCTTCCCCTCGCCCTTTCGCCGGGCGTGATGGAAATCGTACATCGCGATGAACCTGACTATCTCGGGCTCGCAAACGCATTTTCGTTCCGTCTCACGCTCACGCATCCACTGTTTGGATGCCTTGTCCATCAGCTCGCGTACTTCAAGGAGGTTTGAGCCATGCCTGATCTGGCCGCAGCAGACGCGCTTCTCATTAGTCCACTTCTTTGGACGCTCGTCTCATTCCAATTGGCGATGGGATGTTTCGACGTCATCTATCATCACGAGCTGACGGAGCGGCTCGCATGGCGGCCCAATGCCGGCAAAGAACTGAAACTGCACGCAGCACGCAACGCGTTCTACGCCAGCCTCTTCGGCGTGTTCGCCTGGCTTCAGCCACACGGGATCTATGCGTGGATTTTGCTTGCGGTGCTGATCGCAGAAATCATAATCACCCTTGCTGACTTTGTCGAAGAAGATATGAGCCGCAAACTGCCGCCAACGGAACGCGTGCTGCATACGCTGCTCGCCATAAACTACGGCAGCATCCTCGTTCTGATTGGCCCGTCCATTCTCGAATGGACCACGCGCCCGGCTGGCTTCGTCACAACGTCATACGGACTTGGCAGCTGGATCTTGACCGGGTCGGCTCTTGGCTGCGCGCTCTTTGCCGTGCGTGACCTTTTCACCAGTGCACGTGCCAACAGTTACCAAGCGCCAGCACCGGCAAACGTAAACGAGTTCCTCACTCGCCCGCATTGTGTGCTGGTCACAGGTGGCACAGGCTTCATTGGTACCGCACTTGTGCGGGCGCTGGCGATGGGCGGCCATGAGGTGACTGTGCTCACCCGCTCGCTTGACCGGGCTGGGCACCTTGCGGCACCCGTTCGGCTTGTGACCTCGCTCGATCAGATCTCATCGTCACAGCACTTCGATGCCATAGTCGACCTTGCCGGTGAAGCGGTTGCGGGTGGACTTTGGACACGCTGGCGAAAATTCAATGTGATCGCTTCACGGCGGCGCAGTTTGCGTAACATCGAAACGCTGGTGCGCCGATTGGACAGCAAGCCCAGCGTGCTCATCAAAGCATCGGCCATCGGCATATATGGTTTGAGAGACGACACGCAGCTCACTGAGGAGGCAGCGGCAGGCGAACCGCGCTTATTCTCCGTGCGCTCGTGCCTCAACTGCGAGCAGGCGGCGAGCAAGGCGTCGCAGACCCTGGGATTGCGCACGGTCTCGCTGCGCATTGGCCTCGTGCTTGGCCGTGATGGCGGATTGCTGGGGCGACTGCTGCCCGTGTTCGACCTGGCGCTCGGCGGCCGCTTGGGATCCGGTCAGCAGTGGATGAGCTGGATTGCGCTTGAAGATATGGTGCGATTGATCGCGTTCGCCATCAGCCACATAGATCTCGAAGGGCCAGTGAACGCCACAGCCCCGGAGCCAGTGCGCAACGGCGACTTTGTCAAGGCACTGGGGTTGGCGCTTCACCGGCCAGCCGTGTTCCCGGTGCCGGCTTGGCCGCTTGAACTGGCACTTGGAGATTTTGCGCGCGAAATCATTCTTGGCGGGCAGCGCGTGATCCCGGAAAAGGTGCAGGCTGCAGGGTTCCGATTCGTTTTTCCTGAAATTGACACGGCACTCGCCGCCGCAATTGGCGGGACACACATTAAGTCAGAGGTGTCAACTGCTGGAGCTGAACCCCGGCACTGGACACCGCCTCCAGGCCGGGAAATACGGGCTTAAATCGCGGCAATTGCGATCACGAGTGAGAGTACGCGCCGATCTACACCCTGCCGCCGCGCGCTGAGCCCGGCGGCAGGCAAATGACTGTGGCCACATTCGTGCCAAGGTATTCAGGATGCATGACTTTTGAAGCCGCGCGGGGTGCGTCTCCCAATTGACGCGCGCGGGGGTGGCGATCGCGTTCCTCAACGCGTTCCTTAAAGTGACAATCAGGCGCTGATAGCGGGATTGAGCGGACACATGACGTTGCGGACAATTCGAACGAGTGCCACCGCATTGGCGGCCGCCATCGCTACAATCGGCAGTTCGGCGATCGCCGATCAGGTTGTCATGCCCTACCGCTGCGAAGCGTTCGGGCGCGATATCAGCCTGACGCCTTCTGAGCCGCGAAGTTACGACATTTATGGCCACCGCGAGCAGGACATGGTCACCGCGTGCGCCCCTGACAATCCCAATCGCTGCCGATCATGGCGGCTGCATCGTTTCGAAATGAATTGCGGCGGGGCACGCGTGCCGTGGATCGACGTGGTCGATGCGGCCAACGCAGTGAGCGGCGGACCCGCCAGGGTTCGCAACGGCCGGCTTTATGTGCGCATGGACCCGTGGTGGGCGCGCCGCAGGCAACCTGAATGGGCGGACCGCCCGAAGCTGCGTGAATTCGAAGACGGAGATTTGCGCCCCGACCGCTTCCGTCCGCCGCAGCGCGATTTCCGCGATCAGGGGATGGGCCGCGCCCCGCAGGTGGAAATGCCGCCTGGGTTTGCGCCGGTTGTCGGATTGAATGCAAGATTTGTTGGGGGCCCATCGGCAGGCTCGCAGAGTTTCGCAGACAACGGTCAAGGCCGCGATGCCAGTCGCGGTGCTGACCGCGAGGGCGTGCCGTTCGATGATCCCGATCAGCCGCCTGCCAGGAACGGCAATGATCTCAATGGCGCACGTCCGCCGTCAGCGGCTCCACTTCCACCGGTGCCAAACAAACAGATCGCGGCAAAGCCGCTGCCAGATCCCCCGGCAAAAGCAGCAACTGTTACGAAGGATGCCGCCGCCACGACGCCTTCCAATCTGAAGTCGAGCTTGCGCGATTCAGGCCACACGTTTGAGCCGAAGAACGCTGACAGTAAACCGGCTGAGGCCAAGTCAGCAGAGGCAAAGCCATCAGTCACAAACCCGCCGGAAGCCACGCCGGCTGACGAGACAGCAACGAGCAGTGCTGCGCCACCCACACCGCCCGTCACCACAGCGGCGATACCAGCCCCTGCTGCTGCTCCGGTTCCCGACCCCACCATCAACAGCGTCGCGCCGACCATTCTCAACCGTCCCGGTGCGGAGAGCACGGCGATCACGTCGGCTACGAGTTCATCGGGTGATAAGAGCGGAACACAAGTGGCAGCCGCTGAAACCGCAATGCCTGTAACACTTGAAGCGCCCTTGAGCCCGCCGCCGCTCATGACGCCACCAGCTACAGCGCTCAAAAGCTGGGCGATGCTCGCAGGAACAGCAGCACTTCTGTTGCTAGGAACAGCATTCGTGGTGTTCAAGCGCCGCCAAGGCAGCGGCGGCTTTGCATCCCCAATCGCTCACCGCGATTTGTCGTCGGTCTCACTCGACAGCGTGCAATCCCGCGCCGTGGCAGTCCGCACGGTCCCTGCGGCGCCGGAAACGCCAACGCCCCGGGCCCCGCAACTGCCGCCGCAATTGAGCGCACCGCAGCCCATCGAAACCTTTGTCACAGCGCCCGTGCCTGAACCCGAATGGCTGCCATCGACACGCGAAGAAGCGTTGCAGGTCTTGGGAGCGGGGCCGGACGCCTCGGAAGCCGTCGTCAAGAAAATCGTCGATGGGCTGCGCATGAGCTGGCATCCCGACCTGGCCAAGTCTTCTGATGAGTACCGGCTACGCTCCGAGCGCATGACGCAAATTAATGTGGCCTGGGATATTCTATCTGGCCGCCAAAGCGAAGTCCGGCGTGCAGTTTAGAACCGCTCAAAACTGAAACACACTATAGGGTTCCCGGTACCAGGAATTGTTGCCGCAGCTTGAGAAATGCCTCGACCGTAACTTGACTTGCCGTTGAATTTGACATTTCCATCATGTCGCGACGGAGTTGAAACACTCCGGCTGATGTTTGGGCCTTGAACCCTTGCCATTGGAAGACAAACGATGCCGATCACTGCCTTGTCTGCACCTCAGCAGCAGACACCCAGCTTGAAGATTGCATGCCGCGAAAGCGCCCCCGATGGAGCGCTGGCATCATGATCGTATGCTCCTGCGCTGTTATCAGCGATCATGACATCGAACTTGCTGTGCTCGACATCATGAGCCAGCCCAATGCGCCGCTTCCAACTCCTGGCGTTGTATTCCGTCATCTAAGCAAGAAAATGAACTGCTGCAGCTGCGCACCGCTGACAGTGGATATCATCTACAAAAAGATGGATGCACTCGCTGCCAAGGGACTCATCTGCCCGTGTGCCTGCGCCACCGCCCAAGATAAGCTCATCCGCATGGCGAAGAAGCCAGCCGAACGCGTCCTAATCCCAAGCTCAACGTAATCGCGTCTCCTGCGTAAACTTGATCGCCGCGCTTGACTTTGGCACGCCGCACGTCCACTTTAGAGTAATTCTAATCAAGCAAGGGTGTGGACGATGAAGGGCGACAAAGAAATTATCGACATGCTCAACGAGGCACTCAAACTGGAGCTCGGCGCGGTCAATCAATACTGGTTGCATTACCGGCTTCTCGAGAACTGGGGCTTTATGAAGCTCGCCAAAAAGGAGCGTGCTGAATCGCTCGAAGAAATGGTCCACGCTGACAAACTGATCGCCCGCATTATCTTCCTCGAAGGCCATCCCAATCTCCAGCACGTGGCACCGCTTATGATCGGCCAGAACCTGAAAGAGGTTCTCGAATGCGACCTTAAGGGCGAGCACATCGCGCACGATCTCTACGTCAAAGGCCGTGCGCTCTGCCGCAAAAAGGAAGATCTTGTGACGATGGATCTTTTCGCACATCTCGTTGAAGACGAGGAAGGGCACATTGACTTCCTGGAAACTCAACTCGATCTGATGGAAAAAATCGGCATCCAAAACTACGGCCAGCTGCAAGCTGAAGCCGCCAACGAAGGATAATGATTTTTTGTTTGCGCCCGGCGCGCGCCCTTTCGGGGGGCCTGCCGCCGGGCGAGACTACATCCGCTGCCGCTCCGCGACCATGAACCAGCTCGGGCCGGCGTAGGGGTCATTCCAAATCCGCCGCCATTTGAAGCCGGCTTTCTCGTAAGCGCGAACGGCACGCTCATTGCGGATCGAAGGGAACACGCACACGGCGACCGCCAGTGTGGTTGAGAACACCTCATCCTTCAACGCAGCCAGCGCGATTTGTCCAATGCCTTTGCCGCGGTGGCGTTCACTGGCCACGAAGATATCGAGGTCCCACGTGCCCGGCTCCAATTCTTCGGGCAGCTGGTCCCCCCACATCGTCGCGTCGATCGCGTGACAGTAGCCAACCGCCTCGCCGTCGCATTCGATGATGCGGCACAGGGCATGTGCGGACGACAGCGCTATATTGACCTCCGCCTCCGTCGCAGAGACCGGCCCCCACCACTCTTGGATGCCAGGATCTGCCAGCCACATTCGGATGAGATCGGAGTCCCGGCGCGTGGCCGGACGGAGATGAACAGACCCCGTCAATGCCGGAAATGGCGCAAGCCGGTGAACGCCATGGCCAGGCCGTTGTCATCGGCGGCCTTGATCACCTCATCATCTCGCATTGAGCCGCCGGGTTGAATAATTGCCGTTGCTCCGGCGGCGGCGGCTGCGAGCAAGCCATCGGCAAACGGGAAAAATGCATCTGACGCCAACACCGACCCGTGTGTCAGCGGGTTCACGGCACCCGAGGCCGCACCAGCTTCCTCAGCTTTCCAAGCGGCGATGCGTGTAGAATCGATGCGGCTCATTTGACCGGCACCGATGCCAACTGTCGCGCCGTCTTTCACATAGATGACTGCGTTTGATTTAACATGCTTGGCAACCTTGGCCGCGAATTTGAGATCGGACAGCTCTTGCGGCGTTGGCGGCCGCTTGGTGACGATCTTTAAAACTACGTCATCGACCACGCCGTTGTCGCGCGACTGCACCAGCAAGCCGCCCGCAAGCGAGCGCAGCACAAGCCCGGGCTGGCGCGGATTAGGCAAGCCGCCTGTGGTGAGAAGGCGCACATTCTTCCTGGCTTCAAAGATGGCCTTGGCCTCGGGCGTCGCATCCGGCGCGATCACCACTTCGGTGAACAGTTTCGCGATCTCTGCAGCCGTCTCTGCATCGAGCGTTCCGTTAAGTGCAATAATGCCGCCGAACGCACTCACTGGGTCGCAGCGCAGGGCGCGCATAAACGCTTCCTTAAATGTCGCCCCTGTGGCCACGCCACACGGATTCATATGCTTGATAATAGCGACGGCAGGACGCTTGGGATCAAACTCCGCCACCAATTCAAAGGCTGCGTCCGTATCATTCAGATTGTTGTAAGATAATTCTTTGCCTTGGTGCTGAACCGCCGTGGCCACGCCTGCGCGTTGTTCCGATGTGCGGTAGAACGCGGCCGATTGATGAGGGTTTTCGCCATAGCGCAACTGCTGCGCCAGCACGCCGCCGAACGACCGCCATTTGGGAGCTGTCTCGTTAATCTCGGCTGCAAACCATGTGCTGATGGCTGTGTCATAAGCGGCCGTGCGCGCGAAAGCCTTGGCGGCGAGATACTTGCGAAACGCCAGCGTGGTCGCCCCGCCGTTCGCCGACATTTCATCGAGCAGCGCTGTGTAATCTTCGGGATCGACCACCACCGCAACGCCGGCATGGTTTTTTGCGGCAGCGCGGATCATAGCCGGGCCGCCGATATCCATGTTCTCAACACACTCGTCATAAGAGGCGCCCTTGGCGACGGTTGCTTCAAACGGATAGAGATTGACGACCAAAAGGTCGATGGTGGCGATGCCGTGTTCGGCGGCAGATTGCTCATGTTCGGCATTGCCGCGCACGGCCAGCAGCCCGCCATGCACTTTCGGATGCAGCGTCTTCAAGCGCCCATCCATCATTTCAGGAAAGCTTGTCAGGTCGGCCACATCGCGCACAGCGAGCCCGACCGCCTTCAGGGCACCCGACGTGCCGCCTGTCGAAACGAGTTCGACGCTGCGTTCGGCGAGGCTGCGGCCAAGGGCGGTCAATCCGGTTTTGTCGGAGACTGAAAGCAGAGCGCGGCGGATTTTGGGCTGGCCCGTCTTCATCGCTAAACCACTCCTCAAGATAGCACCGCCACAATCACCGGATCAGCGGACCACTTCAAATACCCAGCGCACGTTGGTTTCGCCGAACGTCGCGCCTCGCACCACCAATTGCAACCCGGCGCGGGGGCCGGCCGAGTCTGCATAGTACGTGCTCTCTTCAATCGTGAGCGCGGCATTTTCAACCGAGAACCGCCACGCTTCGCCGCCTCTCAACACCACTTCGGCAGCCATTGTCCCCTGCACGCGCTGACACACGGCTTCGGGGTGAACGTGAAAGTGGATAGCAAACGGCAGATCCTGGCGCAGTCGCACGGTTGAACGCGGGCCCTCAATCCGATCGGTACCCAACAGCCGCCGCCCCGAGGCATTCAGCGCCAGGCTCCGGCGATGGACGAGCCCGTAACGGCTCAAATACCCATCATGAGAAGCGATAAGCTCCAAAGCGCCGGCCGTTTCCTCCAACCGCGTTTCGACGTGATCGGGCGTTTGGATCGGGGCAGCCCCAATCAACTCTTCGATCACAGTATTGCGGATAAGTTTCGATGACGATTGATCAGCCAGCGACAGCGTGTTGTGGCTTGCCGTAGACCGGGCGGCGGCCTGCCATGCAGCATCCGCCGGACCGGGCGCGCCGCCGTTTGAAAAAATGAGGTTTGTGCCGGAACTCAATTCGAACGACAGGCAACCGGCGTGTGCGTGCCCTGCGTGTTCGAGCGGTGGCGGGCCGCCACCATCCAAAAGCAAGACTGTTTGCCCACGCTCCATGCGAATGTACCGCGATTGCGGCGCGTACAGCAGGTTGGGAACGGAACGGTCGTCATAGGCGAGAACGGTTGCGAGCCCAGCCGGCAAAGAAACCGACATGCCATTGAACCGCGCGAGCATGCCATCGCCAAGACGCATATGGCGCAGCATCGCCAGCATTTTTTGCATGGTTGCGAGAAAGCCAGGCGGGGCAGGCTGCGCACGCGATGCGAAGCACTGCTTAAGCGGCAGAAAGTCTAGCATCAACTCAACGAGCACGGCCGGGTTGCGGCTGATGTGTCCGCCATCGGGCAAAATCTGGCGCGCGAGTTCGGCTGAAAACGCCCGCTCGCTTTCGGGCAGCTGATTGTCATGCCCCGCGATGCACAGATCGGCGAGCACGAGTGCCGTCAGGGCCAGCAAACGCGGATAGCCATCCGCCCCATCGCGCCACGAGGCAGAGAGCCGGACGAGATCTGCGCCCATGGCGCGCGTGATCGTTTCATATGTCGCATCGTCTGCGCCTTCGAGCAGGAAGCCCGCGTGCGACAGCCACGAGATCAAACGGCGGCCTGCGACGGCGGGCTCAAATGCGACGCCCTGCCCGCGGCCATGGCGCAAGGTCCATTCCACGGTGAGGCGGCGGGCGGCGTCACGCGCACCTTCATCGGAGGCAGCCTTCAAATGCGACAGCCACGAGAAGCCATGCAACGCACGCGCCCAGTCTATGTTGGGCGGATTGAAATCAAACGGTGAGCGCTGCCCAAGCACCACCATGGTGCCTGCAAGCCCAAATTGCCCCTGCTGCACTTCCCGCCAGAAACTTGGATCGGCTGTGCGCAAATCCTGCGGCACGATCAGCAGGTGCTCCGCGCTCGATGAGCCATATCGCCAGCGCAAAAATGGGGAGTAGAGCAGCCGCGATACGATCGACCGGCGCGATCTGTCGGCTTTCATCAGCGCAATGCGTGTGCGCTCGGAAACCCGCATCGCCGTCATGGAAGCCATTTCTCAGAATGCGCGCAAGTCGCCGCCAGTCGCAAGTTTGGTGTCGCGTTGCTCATGCTGCCCGGTTAGCCGGGCAAGACGCTAAACACAAGGCTTGATCCCCCAAGCCTCCACGCAACCTGTGGGCATTCGTGCGGTGTTCGCCATGAAGCTGGCTAAATCGTCCGGATTAGGCGTGCTGCATAAAATCCATCAATACCGCCTGAGATTGGACCCTCCAAAGGCAAGTGGAATGGAAGCGTTCGCAGGTCGCCATCGGGCGCAATCCACGCCGCATCAAGACCTGCCTCTCCCGCAGCGATGGGCACGCGGGCAAAGCCTTCGTTGTCAATGAGAAAGTCTTTAATGTGCCACTCGCCCTCGGCCAGATCGAGCGAGCACGTGCAATAGATAAGCGTGCCGCCCGGGCGCACCATTCGCGCTGCATTCGCCAGTAAGCGCGCCTGGATCGGCTCAAGCTGCGCTGCATCGCTCTCGCGTTTCAGATGCAGAATGTCGGGATGGCGGCGGATCGTTCCTGTGGCCGTGCACGGCGCGTCGAGCAGCACGGCATCAAACAACTCCTCAGGCATCCACTCGCCGGCATCGGCTGCAATCGTTTCGCAGGCAAGTTGCAGGCGTTCCATGTTCTGGTGCAGCCGCTTGATACGCTCGGGCCGCAGATCAACGGCCGTCACGTGCGCGCCTGCGTTGATGAGTTGTGCTGTCTTCCCGCCCGGAGCAGCACACAAATCCGCCACGCGCTTGCCTGCGATGTTTCCCAGCAGCAGCGCTGGAAGTGCCGCCGCTGCATCTTGCACCCACCACGCCCCTTCCGTGTAACCCGGTAGATCCTCGATGCGGCCTGACGCTGCGATGCGCACGCTGCCTGTTGGCAGCACGATACCACCGAGCTTTTCAGCCCACCCGGCAGCATCTGACTTTACGGTGAGATCCAGTGCCGCTTCGCGCAGTGACGCTTCAGCGATCTTGCTGGCTGCTTCCAGCCCATAGCCTTCGGCCCAGCGCGCAAAAAGCCACGCAGGAATGTTGAGGCGCGCGGCCTCGTGTGGGAGCACGACACCCAGGCCGCGTTCGGATACGCGGCGCAGAACCGCGTTCGTCAAGCCATCAAAGCGTGCCGCTTCACGGTCCGCTCGTACTTGTTCGACGGCGAGATTGATGGCTGCGTGCGCCGGCGTTTCCAGAATAAGCAATTGCGCGGCAGCCGACAGCAAGATGGTCCATAGCCGTCCGCAATCTTCGGGCAAAGGCTTGTCGAGATGGGCGCGAACGGCAGCGCCTAGTTCTCCAGAACGCCGCAACACTGTTGTTGCGATCAGCCGCGCAATGCCCTTGTCGCGGGCCTCCAGCTTCATGCCGCGCTCACTGGCGAAGGCGGATGCCAGCGTTTCATCGAGCGACTGCCCGCGATTGAGAACTTGAACGAGAATGTTCACAGCCATTTGCCGGGCCGCCATGCCGGGCGGCTCGCGCCGGCTTTTTGAGCCCGCACCGGAACCC
>JANNXL010000164.1:0-4483 GCA_031409575.1 Hyphomicrobium sp. | reverse complement strand
ATCTGATTTCCGGGCGCAACCAGATCCGGCTTCACAATATGATCCAAATAGGTTGGACCCTTCGAACTGTAACTGGCTATGTTGTCGTCAGCGCGCGAAGCCGTCTTCATGGTCTTCATTGCGCCCACCGTAATCACATATGGATCGTTCCCCAGTGAAGTGACGGTGCCATACCCAGATCGGCCTCCGGAGTTATTGCGACCGTCGTTTCCAGCAGCAACAACCACCACAATCCCGCTCTTCCATGCGGCCTCCACGGCTTGACACAGTGGGTCAGAAGCATAGTTCTCAAA
Organism: Hyphomicrobium sp.; assembly: GCA_031409575.1. Taxonomy (GTDB): domain Bacteria; phylum Pseudomonadota; class Alphaproteobacteria; order Rhizobiales; family Hyphomicrobiaceae; genus JANNFX01. The sequence goes on along the minus strand of JANNXL010000164.1, from coordinate 4,190 downwards.
CACCGGCCGGCCAAGCGACAGATTGATGATCCGGATGTTGTATGTGGTTTTCAATTGAATGGCACGCTGAATTGCCGCGATCACATAACTGTCCTGTCCAGATCCGGTTTCGTCCAGAACTCGAAGGTTAATCAGGCGAACTTGCCGAGCCATTCCCCGGAACTCATGCGTATAATTTTTTCCGCTGGAACTGGATGCATTGCTACCGATAATGCCCGCAACGTGCGTCCCGTGGCCGTACTCATCCTTTTCGATCTTTGCACCATTAGGTTTGGCTGGTATGAAACTGCTACTATTGGCGTCCGCGGGCGGCGCAATCGGGGCCGGGGCGCGATACTTGGTGAACGAGAGCTTCGCCGCGCGCGGGCTCACCGTGTTCCCGTGGCACACGCTGGCCGTCAATGTCGTGGGCTCGTTCCTGATGGGCGTGGTCTATGTGATTGTCGCCGAACGCCTCGGCGGTTCGCCCGAATGGCGCACGTTTCTCGCAACCGGCATCCTCGGCGGGCTGACGACGTTTTCGGCGTTCTCCCTCGATGTCATGCACCTGATGGCAGACGGCAACGGGCTCGGGTTTCGTCCTGCGGCTTACATCGCAGCGTCCGTCGGCTTGAGCATCGCGGCGCTGTTTGCCGGCATCTGGATGACGCGCGCGGGGATTGCAGCATGAGCGGCTGGACCCCCACCGATGAGAAGCCCGGCGCGCCGAAAAGTGACGGGCTGAAAAGCGAACCGGTTGAGACCATCGAAGTGAAAGCCGCCGAGGCGGGCCTGCGTCTCGACCGCTGGTTCCGCGTCAACTTCCCGGAAGTCTCCTACACCTATCTGCAAAAACTTTTGCGCTCAGGCCAGATCCGCGTCGATGCCAAGCGCGTCGAAGCGAATTTCCGCGTTGAGGCGGGCGCCAAAATCCGCGTGCCCAAGGTTGTGCGCCAGCCCAAGAAGACCGTGCCCGGTGCCATGAAGGCCCCGCCGGGATTGTCCAAAACCGACCGCATGTTTATCGAACGCATGATCCTTTATGAAGACGAGGACGTGCTGGTTTTGAACAAGCCGTTCGGCCTCGCCGTGCAAGGCGGCAGCGGCACGACGCGGCATCTGGATGGTTTGCTCGCCGCCATGGAGGCGCGCTTCGGCGACCGGCCGCGCTTGGTGCACCGTCTCGACCGCGATACGACGGGCGTGCTGCTCGTCGCCAAGACCCGCAATGCGGCAGCCCAACTGGGCAAGACGTTTCAGACACGCTCTGCTGCGAAAACATATTGGGCGCTGGTGAAGGGTGTGCCGAACCCGATACAGGGCAAGATCGAAGCCGCTCTCGTGAAAGCCTCCGGCCCCGATGGCGACCGCGTGCGCAAGGCGCTGCCCGGCGAGCAAGACAAGGCCCAGCACGCGACCTCGCACTATTCGGTGATTGATCGCGTCGGCCGCAAAGCCGCGTGGGTGAGTTTGAAGCCCGTGACGGGCCGTCAGCATCAGTTGCGCGCGCACATGGCGATCATCGGCCATCCGATTGTGGGCGACAATAAATATGAAGGCGGTTTAGAGCTGCCAGCGGAAAACATGGAAGCGAAGCTGCACCTGCATGCGCGGCGTTTGCAGATCCCGCATCCCTCGGGCGTTGGCCGCATCGATGTCACCGCGCCGCTGCCGTCTCACATGCTGGCGACGTGGGCGCTGCTCGGTCTCGATGCCGACCGCTTCGATGCCGATGAGGACTAGCGCGTCTTGAAACTGATCGTCTTTGATTGCGATGGTACGCTGGTGGATAGCCAGCACATGATCGTGGCTGCGATGGAGCGCGCGTTCGTGGTGCATGGCCTCATCACGCCGCCGCGTGAGGAAATCTTGAGTGTCGTCGGGCTGTCGCTCTCAACTGCCGTGTCGCGACTGGTCCCGGACATGGAGGCCGCACGCGTCGAACAACTGGCCGAAGACTATAAGGCCGCGTTCGGCGATCTGCGCCGCGACCCCGGAAACCATGAGCCGCTCTATCCCGGAGTACGCGAACTCTTGCACGAACTGGGCGCGCGCGATGACGTACTACTCGGCGTGGCGACTGGAAAATCGCGCCGCGGGGTGGCCGCCATTCTGGCGCGCGAGAATCTGGGCGCACTCTTCCACACCATTCAAACGGCTGACACGCATCCCTCGAAGCCCGATCCCTCCATGTTGATGACGGCCATGAGCGAGGCCGGCTGCGCGCCCCACGAAACCCTCATGATTGGTGACACAACTTTTGATATGGATATGGCGCGCGCTGCCGGCGTGCGTGCCGTGGGCGTGTCGTGGGGCTATCATCCCGCTGAGGCGTTGACAGAAGCCAAAGCCCACGTGCTGGTGCACGACGCAGAAACTCTGATGTCGGAATTGAGAGCCTTTGTGACAGGCACCGAGAGTCCAGTATGACACAAGACCAACCACCCAAGCACGATACCAAGACAATTGCCGAGCGGTTGCTGGGCAAGAATGCCATGCGGCCGGCAAAGGCGAGGCGGTTTTATAAGTCGGTAGGCGTCACGGCACCGGCTGACGGCGCTCGTGGCCACGCGGTGGTGCTCGATGGACGCCCGGTGAAAACACCGAAAAAGCGGGCACTCAGTGTGCCGTCGCCAGCGTTTGCGCAAGCCATCGCGGCCGAGTGGGCGCGGCAGGAAACGCATATCAATCCTGCGGCCATGCCGCTGACGCGCATCGCCAACACGGCTATCGATGCCGTCGCCGATATGATGGCGGACGTGGCCGCCGACATCGTTCAGTTCGCCGGGTCCGATTTGCTGTGCTACCGCGCCGAGGGGCCGCAACCCCTTGTCGCGCGCCAAGCCGCCGCCTGGGATCAGGTATTGGATTGGGCGCGCATAGAATTAGGTGCGCGCTTTGTGCTGGCGCAGGGTATCGTGCCGGTTGAGCAGCCCGCACCATCGCTCGATAAAGTTTCCAATGCGCTTGCTGGTTACGACGCGTTTCAGATGACGGGCCTTCACGTCATCACCACATTGACCGGTTCCGCACTTCTGGCACTTGCGCATGCACGCGGCGTTCTCTCGCGCGAAGCCGTTTGGGAGGCAGCTCACGTCGATGAAGATTGGCAAATCGAGCAGTGGGGTGCCGACGTTGAAGCCCAGGAACGCCGGGCTGTGCGCTGGACGGAATTCGAGGCGGCAAGCAAGGTTCTAGAATTTACCTAACGCAAGTGACGGGTCCAAACAGGCCGTGGCGGGACAGGCTGTCGCAGGTCCGGGCCATGGCTGCCGTAAAGCCGCCCGCCGCGCTTGAAGTCTGAGCCGCCCGTGCTATCCAGACACCCAATCCCAAACATCAAGACTGACCCCGCGAGGCCCCATGAAAGACGTGATTGATGAGCTGAACAAACGCCGTGAGAACGCGCGGCTGGGCGGTGGCTTAAAGCGCATCGAGGCGCAGCACGCCAAGGGCAAGCTCACGGCACGCGAACGCGTTGAGCTTTTGATGGACGAGAACTCATTTGAAGAGTTCGACACGTTTGTTGAGCATCGCTGCACCGAATTCGGCATGGAAAAGAACAAGACGCCGGGCGATGGCGTCGTCACCGCCTGGGGCACGATCAACGGCCGCGTGGTCTATGTGTTCGCGAAAGACTTTACGGTTCTGGGCGGTTCGCTGTCGGAAACGCACGCCCGCAAGATGACTAAGATTCAGGATATGGCGCTGAAGAACCGCGCGCCCATCATCGGCCTGTTCGATGCCGGCGGCGCGCGCATTCAAGAGGGCGTCGATGCGCTCGGCGGTTACGGCGAAGTGTTCACCCGCAACGTGATGGCGTCGGGCGTGATTCCGCAGATCTCCGTCATCATGGGGCCGTGCGCGGGCGGCGACGTTTACTCGCCCGCCATGACCGACTTCATCTTCATGGTGCGTGACACGAGTTATATGTTCGTGACCGGACCGGACGTTGTGAAGTCTGTGACGAACGAAACCGTGACGGCCGAAGAACTGGGCGGCGCGAAAGTGCACACGTCTAAGTCGTCGGTGGCCGTTGGCTCGTTTGAAAACGATCTCGAAGCGCTTTTGCAAATGCGCCGCCTGATGGAGTTCCTGCCATCAAACAACAAGTCCGGCGTGCCGGAGCTACCGGCGTATGACTCGCCGGATCGTGAAGACAAGTCCCTCGACACCCTCATTCCCGACAACCCGAACAAGCCCTACGATAT
>JANNXL010000163.1:0-16241 GCA_031409575.1 Hyphomicrobium sp. | reverse complement strand
CGATGGCGTGATCGCCGATTTTGTCGCGACCGAGGAAATGCTTCGCCAGTTCATAGGCCGCACCAAGACCATGCTTGGCTTCCGGCGTCCGCGCATCCTGATTTCCGTTCCGGCAGGCGCAACGCCCGTTGAGCGCCGTGCGGTCTATGAGACCGCTGTGTCTGCGGGTGCAAGAAAAGTTTATCTTATCGAGGAGCCCGTCGCCGCCGCGATCGGCGCGGGCCTCGCAGTTGAAGAACCCCAAGCCTGCATGGTTGTTGATATCGGCGGCGGCACGACCGACATCGCGGTTTTGTCGCTCGGCGGCGTCATTGATGCGCGTTCCATCCGCTGTGCGGGCAATGTGATGGATGAAGCCATCGTGCGGCACGTGCGGCGCGAGCATCAGCTGCTGATTGGTGAGGCCAACGCCGAACGTATCAAGATCGAGGCTGGCTCTGCGTGGGCTGGCAGCGAGGGCCGCGGCAGTGAAATTCACATTCGCGGCCGCGATTTGCGGCTCGGGCGTCCCAAGAGCATTGTGCTGGGGTCTGACGACATCGCGGAAGCCTTGAATAAGCCTCTCGAAGACCTGAGTGAATTCCTGCAGCGTACCCTCGAAGATCTGCCGCCTGAAGTTGCAACGGACATCTGCGAACGTGGCATTTGCCTCACGGGCGGCGGCGCATTGCTCGACAAACTCGATGAAGAAATGGAGCGCCGGGTTGGCGTTAAGTTTGTGCGGCCGGAAAATCCTCTCCATTGTGTCGTCAAAGGATCAGCTATGGTGTTGGCCGGTTTGCCTGCTCGCGAGCATTTGCTGATCCGTCCGTGAGGCCGGACTTTGGTGCTGACATCTTTGGTGCTGACATCGCAGACCTTTTGCGATCAATTGCAAGTGTAAGTTCCCGGCACAGTTCAACGGGGTGCCAAGAGACCAACTGATGCGGCTGCGCGTACCACGAGTTTCGAGTTTTGCATTGCGCGGCGGACAAATGCTGCGCCCCCGTCCGTTCCGGGCGGCGATGCCTGTGCTCATCCTAGTTTCGCTAGGCTTGCTTGTTCTCAGCCGTCTCGATCACGCCTCGACACATGCAGTACGCTATCGTATCGCAGAAGCGATGACGCCGGTATTGACCGCCCTGTTTACTCCGTTTGAACCGGTGCGCTGGGCGGCGCGACAGTTGCCGGGCGTGTTTGAGGCCAGCCGCGAACTGGAGCTTGTTCGCGATGAAAACCAAAAGCTCAAAGGCTGGGAATGGCGCGCCAAAGACCTTGAGCGCAAACTCCAAGACGTGACGGAGCTGGCGCGCACCGTGCGCGAGACCGGATTTGAGTTTGTCACGGCGCGCGTAATTGCGAACTCGTCGGGTGCCTTCGTACGCAGCGCCATGATCAACGCGGGACAGGATCAGAACGTCAAGAGCGGACACCCGGTGCTTTCTGGCGACGGTATCGTCGGCCGTATCGTCGATACGGGCGGGGCGGCATCGCGCGTTTTGCTGCTTACGGACCTCAACAGCCGCATTCCAGTGCTCGTCGGGCGCAACCAGATCCGTGCCGTGCTGTCAGGCGATAACGGGCCCGCACCACGCCTAACATATGTTCCATCGGATGCCACGGTGGCGGCGAGCGACGATGTCGTGACGTCGGGGATCGGCGGGCTGTTTCCGCGCGGAATGAAAATTGGCGTGGTCATTGGAACCGCACGCGGCTGGCGCGTGAAGCCGGACTCTAATCTTGACGCCTTGGAGTATGTCAGCGTGCTGCTCTATCAATCGCCCGCTCTTGATCTCACGGACGTGCCGCGTTCGAACACGGCCGCAGAAGCGGTTACGGCTCCAGGGCAACCGTCTGTGGCCGCCAAGTAGCTGCCAGTCTGGACTCATCAGGAAACAACGCCATCGAGTCGAGTGATTATGTCTGATCAAGCCGCCGGAGGACTGAGCAAGCTCGTCGCTCCACTTTCAGTTTTGGTTTTGACAGTGCTTTCGGCGCTGCCCTGGGGTGTGCCGGCCGGGAGCCGCTTTGTGCTGCCCCTTTTGCCAGTCGTTGCGATCCACTACTGGGTCCTGCGCGAGCGTGCCGATCTGGTGCCTGAATGGTTTGTATTCTCCTGCGGCCTCTTGCTTGATGTTTTGACCAACGGTCCGCTGGGTTTCTGGTCGATGATATATCTGCTCGCATTTCTGCTTGCCACACTGTCGATCGGTTGGGCGCGGGAAGGGGCCTTCATACGTTGGTTGCTGTTGCTTGCAGCATTGGCAATCCTCTCCATCAGTGCATGGCTCATCTCGTCACTCTATGCCGTCGAGCTAGCCGATTGGCGGCCGTTTGCGTTGGGTGGTGTGGCGGCAGGGCTCTCACACCCATTGCTGGCTTTTATCCTGCGCGGCACGCGCTCGCGACGCGAGCGGCGGAACAACGTGCTTTTTGAGCGCGGAGTTTAAGGCTCATGGCGCGCAGCGATGAGTATCATTCCAGACCACTCGATGGGGAACGCTTCACACGGCGCGCGCTGATGCTCGGGCTGGTGCAGGCTGCGGGCTTTGCCGCACTTGGCACGCGGCTCTATCAGCTCCAGGTGTTGGATGGCGGGCACTACGCGCCGCTTGCCGAAGACAATCGCATCGATATCAAAGTTCTGGCCCCAGTCCGGGGCCGCATACTCGACCGCGCGGGTATCGTACTCGCCAGCAACAGTGAAAGTTTCAACCTTTCTGTCCGCCTGGTGCGCGAGGCGGACTTGCCGCGCGTCCTTGACCTCGTGTCGCGTGTCGTTGTGATCCCGCCAGCAGAGCGGGAAGCCGTGATTGCCAAAGCGCGCAAGCAAGGGCGCGGTTCGGCGGTCGTTCTGGCGAACGATCTCACCTTCGAACAAGTCGCCGCCATCAATCTTCTGGCACCGCAGCTCCCGGGCGTTGAAACCGAGACGGCTTACGCGCGGCGTTACGAGCACGGGGAGGTGGCAGGTCACATCACCGGGTATCTTGGACGGGTTGAACGCCACGCCATGGATGATGCGCCGCTGCTACGTCTTGCAAACAGCAAAGTTGGCAAGTCCGGCATTGAGCGCGGGCTTGAACTGGAATTGCGCGGCAAGGGCGGGGCGCGAAAAGTCGAAGTCGACGCCCGTGGGCGCATTCTGCGAAACCTCGACGAAACCGAACCCGTCAACGGTTCTGATGCCGTGCTGTCGATTGACCTCGATCTGCAAGGTAAAGTGGTGACGCGGCTGCTCCAGGAACGGCGCGCGGCACTCGTCGTGCTCGATGTCACAACGGGCGAAGTCATGGCGATGGGGTCGGCACCCGGCTACGATCCGGCCAGCTTATCCGGGCGCCTTGATGAATCGTCTTGGAAGGTCCTATCGACCGGCGAAGATCAGCCTCTGCTCAATCGCGCCATCGGCGGGCTCTATCCGCCTGGTTCCACATTCAAGATGGTCACAGCGCTGGCTGCATTGCAGTCGGGCGTCATCGCTCTCAAAGACAAATGCAACTGTAAGGGACAGTTTGAACTGGGCGGTCAAACCTACCGCTGCTGGCGCCGGCAGGGACATGGGCCGGTCGATCTGCATCGCGCGTTGACGGAGTCGTGCGATGTCTATTTCTACGAGGTGGCCAATCGCACTGGCATCGTTGCCATTGCGCAAATGGCGCGCACGCTTGGGTTGGGGCAAACTTACGCGTGCGGACTGCCGCAGCAGAAGCGCGGCGTCATCCCGGATCCCGACTGGAAGCGCGCGCAGTACCGCGCCAATTGGCTGGGCGGCGAAACGGTTCTGGCTGGCATCGGGCAGGGCTTCGTGACAACGACACCGTTGCAACTAGCGGTCATGACGGCGCGGCTTGCGACGGGAACTGCCGTTGTGCCGAGAATGGATCGCGTGCGGCCCGGCGCAAGCGCCGCGAAATTCGCGCGCCTTGATGTTCCTGAGGAGATGCTGCAAGCGGTGCGCGCCGGAATGGTCGCAGCCGTCAACGAGCCCGGCGGCACAGGAAGCAACGCCCAGCCCGGTGCCGGCGGTCCACTGGTTGCTGGCAAAACCGGCACCTCACAGGTGCGCGCCAATTCAGTGGCAGGCGACAACACGGAGGATGGACTGTGGGAGCACAAAGACCACGCGCTGTTCGTTTCGTATTTTCCTGCCGATGCGCCGCGCTATGCCATTGCTGCAGTGATCGAACACGGCGGCAGCGGCGGTGCTGCGGCGGCTCCGCTCGTTAAAGACGTGATTGGCTACATCATTGCGGACGATCCTGCGCGCCGCCCCGATCCGTGGGCGTCTGGTGCAGCGCGGGCCCCGGGGCCAAGCCCAGATGGCATTGATGCCACTGAACCGCCACCCGCAGACGGCGTCCCTGATCGTCAAAATTCAGACGACCCCGACGAAGAGAAAGTGGGTTAGCGCCGCGCCATGTCAGATATGTTCCACATCCCGCGGCAGCGGCCATTGATTGAGAAGCTCTGGCAGGTGCCATGGCTGCTGCTTGCCGTCGTCGCTTTGCTCTCAGCGGTCGGGGCAACAGCTCTTTACTCTGTGGCGGGCGGCAACGCGCAGCCGTGGGCCGAAACGCATGCGCTTCGCTTCTTGATGGCGGCAACGCTTGTGCTGTGCATGGCGCTGGTACCTTTGAGGGCGTGGTCGGCCATCGCCTATCCAGCTTATGCGGTGGTGCTCGTCTTGCTTATTATGGTGCCCTTCGCGGGTGTGCAGGCTTTGGGTGCACGGCGCTGGCTGAGCATTGGCGGTCTCATTGTGCAACCATCCGAGTTGATGAAAGTAGGGCTCGTGCTGGCTCTCGCCCGTTATTATCAGATGGTGCCACGACACGAGATCTCGTGGCCGCGCCGTGTCATCGTACCCCTCATGCTCATTGCCATTCCGGTCATTTTCGTTTTGCGCCAGCCTGATCTCGGAACGGCGTCGCTGTTCGCGGGGTTAGGCCTGTCGCTGATGTTTCTGGCGGGCGTGTCATCGCTCTATTTTATAGCCGGCGGCATTGGCCTGGCCGCAGCGCTGCCGCTCGTCTGGGCCAACTTGCATGATTATCAGCGCCGCCGTGTTGAGATATTCCTTGATCCCGACAAAGATCCGCTCGGCTCTGGCTATCACATCACGCAATCAAAAATTGCGCTGGGATCAGGCGGCTTGAGCGGCAAAGGATTCATGCAAGGCACGCAAAGCCAGCTCGATTTCTTGCCGGAGAAGCAGACCGATTTCATTTTCACAATGTTCTCGGAAGAATGGGGCTTCATAGGCGCAATCAGCCTATTGGCGGTTTATGCCGTGCTCCTTTCCCTCCTGATGGCAATGGCCTTGCGGTCCACATCGCAGTTTGGACGCTTGGTCGTTGCAGGCTCGGCGGCGACCATCTTCCTCTACATTTTCATCAACGTCGCCATGGTGACCGGCCTCGTTCCCGTCGTCGGCGTTCCGCTGCCGTTCGTCTCTTATGGCGGCACCGCGCTGACCACATTGATGGCGGGGCTTGGGCTTGCCATGTCAGCAGATGTGTATCGCCAGGACGAGATTGGCGCCGCGCCAAGCCGTATCGGCGGGCTGGTCAAAAGCAGCTTCCTGCGCTTGGCTGAGAACCAGCTAGACAGGCTTAGGCGGCGGTGATAGAGACCGCAAATGCTGTTCGGGGGACTGAGCAGCAAAAGCCTTTTGCGTGCTTTGTCGTTATAATTTCATAGCGATTTGGCATGGCCATAGGCCGCGTGGGCGAGTAGCTCAGTTGGTAGAGCAGCTGACTCTTAATCAGCGGGTCCACGGTTCGAGCCCGTGCTCGCCCACCATTTTTCTGAAGTCAGTGTGCGGCTTTGAAGCCGCTTTCAGCTGGCAATGCGCCAGCCAAACCCATCGCCATCGATATTTTCCGAAACTGGCCGCCACCAGCACCCGTACCTTCCAAACAACTTGCCATCGGGGGAGAGCTGTGGGGATGAAGGGCGTCGAACGTCAGATTTATTGGTTCGCTTTTCTCAGGGGACGGTCCGCTCGTGCGGGTTCTGTCTGTGCGTTCTTCATTGTCGCTATCGGCATGGCAACGCAATCCGCGCTGGCTGTACCCCATTGGACTGCCGATGAAATTACGCAACTCACCACAGGCGTTGCAGTGGTGCGGGTGACGGACATCGCAGGTCCAGCGGATGGAGAAGTGCGCGGAGCCATCGATGTTCCTGCGGCGAAATCGGCCGTGTGGGGCGTGCTCTTTGATTGCGCCGGTGCACCGTCTTTCATGAAGAGTCTGCAAAGCTGCACGGTGCTCGAACAGGGGGCCGGCGGCGCCTGGGATGTGCGCGAACATCAGGTGCAGTGGACGTCATTCCTGCCGAATGTACGGTCGGTCTTCCGCTCCGAATACGTCAAGGAGCAGAGCATTCGCTTCACCCGTGCCGGCGGCGACTTGCAGTTTTTGGAAGGTGAGTGGCGCTTAGAGCCGCTCGCAGGCGGCAAAGCTACGCGTATTCACTACGAGGCGCGCGTAGGCTTCAACGCGATGGTGCCAGGCTTTATGGTTCGAGCTGCACTCATGAACGACATCCCGCAGTTCCTCGGTGTAATCCGCGCCGAAGCGCTGCGCCGCAGCTTTGGCACCGCCGCGCGGTAGCTCTAGGATTTCTGCATCCACTTGATCAGAATGCCGGCTGGGATCACCCAAATGGTGCCAGCGATAATGAAATATAAGAGCTCGGCGAACTTGTTGCTGTTGATGGGCACGGCCGTCGCCGCCACCATGGCCAGCAGGGCGTAGATAGCCAAAAATACAACAAGAATGATCGTGCCCACGAGTTTGCGCGTTCTAATGGTCATGAGACACCGTGTTTTGGGCCTGCGGCGCGCAAGGTGCGCTGATTGGTGCAGGCTTCGTCAATTGAACCCCGAAGGCAGTCTGCCTATCACATTCCAAAACGCAGGTGACAGCCGTGCCGGACCGCAGGGTGCGGCGTGATGTGTCGTGCGTGCTGTCTAAATTGAACCTTCGGGGATGCCGTTGAGCTTAAGTATGACAGACCGGGCGGCCACGGCTGGAGCAGGACATTGGGATGCCGCCGTCCGCACATGGTTGTGGCTTGTGGCAGCGCTGGTGCTTGCTATGATTGGCGTTGGCGGAGCCACGCGGCTGACGGATTCAGGGCTGTCGATCACGGAGTGGCAACCGATTCTCGGAGCACTGCCGCCGCTGTCGGCCGCCGACTGGCAGCTGGCCTTTTCAAAGTATCAAACATCGAGCGAATACCATCTCGTCAATAAGGGCATGACGCTCGAAGGCTTCAAGCCGATTTTCTGGTGGGAATGGTCGCATCGCTTTCTCGGCCGCTTCATCGGATTGGCGTTCGCATTACCTCTCGCATACTTCTGGGCGAAGGGCGCTTTGCGTCAAGGCATGGCCGGAAAGATGCTCGCGGTGCTGGCACTGGGCGGGCTGCAGGGCGGTATCGGCTGGTACATGGTCAAGTCTGGGCTTGTCGATCGCGTCGATGTGAGCCAGTACCGTTTGGCTCTGCATCTCTCGGTGGCGTTTTTGCTGCTCAGTTTGCTTGGGTGGCTGGCGTTGGAGCACGGTGGCGGCAGACGTTTTGCGCGCGAGACCTGCGTTACCACGGGACAATGGCGCATGGCCGCGCTGATCGTTGGGCTCGTTTTCCTGCAGGTGGCGCTTGGAGCTTTCGTCGCCGGGCTGAAGGCGGGATTGCACTACAACACGTGGCCACTGATGAATGGCGCGATCATACCCGATGATATTGCGGCGATGTCACCCGTGATCCTGAACGTGTTTGAGAACCCCACCACCGTTCAGTTCAATCACCGTCTGGTGGCATACATAGTGCTTGCTGCCGCGTTGTGGCATGCGCTGAGCCTGATGCGGACCCCCGTCCATGCCGCCATCCGGCACTCAGGCCTGCTGGTGGCCGGGGCTGTGCTAGCCCAGGCCTCCCTCGGTATCCTCACGCTTTTATGGGCCGTGCCTTTGGGCCTGGGGATTGCTCATCAAGTTGGCAGTGCGCTGGTGTTGATGGTTGCTGTCCGGCACTTGTACTTAGTGCAGCGCGCGGCAGGCCCTTGATCTTCTGCCGCCCCCAGGCGATGAACGCTTTATGACGCCAGGTAAGTTCATCACATTCGAAGGCGGCGAAGGCTCGGGTAAGTCGACCCAGGCGCGCCTCTTGGCCGAGCGGTTGCGACAGCGCGGCATAGACGTGAAGCTGACGCGCGAACCGGGCGGTTCACCTTTTGCAGAGCGCTTGCGCGAAGTGCTGCTCGATCCGCATGTGCCGCCGCACGCGGCCATGCCGGAGGCCCTGCTGTTCTATGCAGCCCGCGCTGATCACTTGGAAACCGTGATCCGGCCCGCGTTGAAGGCCGGCTCGTGGGTGCTCTGCGACCGGTTTTCAGATTCAACCCGCGTCTATCAGGGTCACGCTGGCAAACTCAATCCGCAAATTGTGCAGGCGTTGGATTTGATTGTCGTGGGCACGTCGCGCCCGCACTTAACGCTCATCATCGATGTGCCGGTTGAGACAGGACTGGCACGCGCGCAATTGAGGCTGGTGCAGAAGCAGGCGCAGCAGGTGCCTGCGGGAGCAGGAGGCGGCGGCGCCCCGCGCGATGTGCGCCCACTCGTCTCTGATCGCTACGAGGCGCGTGACGTGGATTTCCACACACGTTTGCGCCAGGGCTTTCTCGACATCGCCGCGGCAGAACCGGACCGCTGTGCGGTCATCGATGGTCATCACGATAGCGCCGTTGTGGCAGCAAGTATCTGGGCGGCAGTGCGCTCGCGCCTGCTGCCAGAGGCCGTCTGACATGGCGCGCGCCATATCCGCCGCTGAGACTGAAGACATTCCAGAGTCGGACCGGCTCGATGGTTTCCCGCATCCGCGCATGACAGCACGGCTCTATGGCCATGATGCGTGTGAGGCCGCATTTGCCGAAGGCTTTGCGTCCAAGCGCTTGCATCATGGCTGGCTGGTGACAGGGGCAGAGGGCACCGGTAAGGCGACGCTCGCCTATCGAATGGCGCGGTTTCTTCTCGCCAATCCTGGCGATCGCGATTTGTTTGGACAATCGCTGGATGTCTCTGAAGACAGCTCTGCAAGCCGGCAAGTGAGAGCACTGGCACATCCAGGCCTGATGCTCTTGCGCCGTCCTTACGACATAAAATTCAAGCGCTTCAAAACAGAGATACCCGTCGATGACGTGCGCCGTCTGCGCTCGTTTTTGAGTCTCACGGCCGCCGAAGGCCAATACCGCGTTGTGCTCATCGATACCGCTGACGATCTCAACGCCAGTGCCGCAAACGCAGTTTTGAAGTCGCTCGAAGAACCGCCTGCACGGACCGTCTTCATTTTGCTGTCCTCCTCGCCCGGCCGTTTACTGCCAACGATCCGCTCGCGCTGCCGCACACTGCACCTCAATCCGCTGTCACCGGACACGCTGAAGCGGGCCGTCGCACAGGCGATCGCAGCCAGCAGCGACGACGTCACGGCGTCCGTGCCGGCGGGCGACGATTGGCTGATGCTGGAACGGCTCGCAGGGGGAAGCGTGCGCCGGGTTTTGAGCCTCCAGGCCGCTGGCGGTCTCGATCTTCAAAGGCGGCTGGATGGTCTTGTTCTTGGATTGCCTCACATCGATTGGACGGCGGTGCACACTCTAGCCGATGAGGTTTCAAGCGTTGCGGCGGAGACGAAATTCTACCTTCTGCAAAGCCTCCTTTCGGGCCTGGTGGCGCGGCTTGTCCGGGCGCAGGCGACGGGGGCGGGCGCGCCCGCAGACATCACCCTGGCGCAGCGCCTGATCGGGGCGGAGCGGCTTGCGGCCTGGGCCAGCTTGTGGGAAACACAGGCCGCAGAAAATGCCGTTGTGGAGGCCCTGAACCTCGACCGGAAATCTCTAATTTTGCAAGCCTTCGCGCGGCTTGAGGCGGCTGCCCGCGCTTGAAGCGCACTCTGCCCCTTGACCCACCACGCCAAATGGATACGGCCTGTTCATGACCAAGCCTTTCTTCATCACAACCGCGATTTCATACCCCAACGGAGTGCCGCACATCGGGCACGCCTACGAGGCGATCGCGACGGACGCCATCGCGCGCTTTGAACGTCTGGACGGCAAAGACGTTTTTTTTCTCACGGGCACCGACGAGCATGGCTTGAAGATGAAGCAGACCGCGGTCAAGGAAGGCATTGAGCCGCGCGCGCTCGCCGATCGTAACGCGGCGCGCTTCATCGAAATGGCGGCACTGCTCAATTTGTCGAATGATGATTTCATCCGCACCACGGAAGCGCGCCACTACGACGCGAGTGCCGAGATCTGGCGGCGCATGGATAAAGCCGGCGACATATTTCTGAAGAAGTACGGCGGCTGGTACTCGGTGCGTGACGAGGTCTACTACAAGGAAGACGAAACCGAAGTGCGCGACGACGGTGCGCGCCACGCTATTCCGACGGGCACTGCCGTCGAGTGGACGGAGGAGGAAACGTATTTTTTCCGGCTGTCGGCCTATCAAGACAAATTGCTTGCGCTGTATGAGTCCAATCCGGATTTTATTCTGCCGCCCGAGCGGCGCAACGAAGTGGTGAGCTTCGTGCGTATGGGGCTGGAAGATCTGTCGATCTCACGCTCGACGCTCGACTGGGGCATTCCCGTACCCGGCAATGATCAACACGTCATGTATGTGTGGGTCGACGCGCTGACGAATTATCTCACCGCAACGGGCTTTCCTGATTCCAACGCGCCGCGTGCCGCCGCATGGCCAGCCGATGTGCACGTGATCGGCAAAGACATCACGCGGTTTCATGCCGTGTTCTGGCCGGCATTCCTGATGAGCGCGGGCCTGCCGCTGCCCAAGCGCGTGTTTGCGCATGGATTTGTGCTCAACAAGGGAGAGAAAATGTCGAAGTCGGTCGGCAATGTGCTCGACCCGTTTGACCTTGTGGCCGCTTACGGCATCGACGCCGTACGCTATTTCTTTCTGCGCGAAGTGATATTCGGGCAGGATGGCGCCTACAGTCCGGAAGCGATCGTCAATCGCATCAATGCGGATCTGTCCAACAATCTTGGCAATCTGGCGCAGCGTTCGCTGTCGATGTTGTACAAGAATTGCGCAGGGACCATTCCAGCATCTGGTGCGTTCACAGCGGAAGATTTGGAAATTCTCAGCGCAGCCGACAACCTGCACGCGGCGGCGCGGACCGAAATGGACCGCCAAGCCATCACGCGATATCTCGATGCGGTGTGGGGCGTGGTCGCAGACGCCAACCGCTATTTCGCAGCGCAAGAGCCGTGGGCGAAAAAGAAAACCGACCCAGAGCGGATGAATACGATCCTCTACGTCACGGCCGAACTGGTGCGTCAGTTCGCGATCCTTGCTCAGCCCGTGATGCCGGCGTCGAGTGCCAAACTGTTAGACGCGCTTGCGATACCAGCCGCAGCGCGTAGTTTTGCAGCCCTTGGCAAGGCGGGGCGCTTGCAAGCCGGCACGGCCATTCCGGAGCCGCAAGGCGTGTTCCCTCGTTATGAAGCCGCCGTTGAGGCCGCACCCGTGCCTGCTCCCAAGCAGCCGAAGAAGCAGAGCAAGAAGGCCGGCGATCCATCCAATGCCGGATAGCCAACCGGTTTTGACGGCAGCAAGGGCGGCCTACGCCTGCGGGAAGCCACGCTTTGGCGGACCGACATAGAGCTGGCGCGGACGGCCGATGCGCTGCTCGGGGTCTTCGATCATTTCCTTCCACTGTGCGATCCAGCCGACGGTGCGTGCGACCGCGAACAGCACAGTGAACATATCGACGGGGAAGCCCATCGCGCGCAGCGTAATGCCGGAATAGAAATCGATGTTGGGATAGAGTTTCTTCGACACGAAATAATCGTCCTGCAGCGCAATGCGCTCCAGCTCCATCGCCACCTTCAGCAGTGGGTCATCGTGCTTATCAAGCGCGTCGAGCACTTCGTGGCAGGTCTTCTGCATGACCTTGGCGCGGGGATCGTAATTCTTGTAGACGCGATGGCCAAAGCCCATCAGCCGGAAGCCCGAGTTCTTGTCTTTCGCTTTCGCAACGAACTCAGGGATCTTGTCGACGGTGCCGATCTCTTCGAGCATGTTCAGCGCCGCTTCGTTGGCACCCCCGTGTGCAGGTCCCCACAGGCAGGCAATGCCAGCGGAGATGCAGGCGAACGGGTTGGCGCCCGATGAGCCCGCAAGACGCACGGTAGACGTCGACGCGTTCTGCTCGTGATCGGCATGCAGGATGAAGATGCGGTCGAGGGCGCGCGCCATGATGGGGTTGACAACGTAGGGCTCGCACGGCGTTGCAAAACACATCTGCAGGAAGTTCGATGTGTAGTCGAGATCGTTGCGCGGGTAGATAAATGGCTGCCCGATCGAATACTTGTAGGCCATTGCCGCAATCGTCGGCATCTTGGCGATCATGCGGTTGGTGGCGATGACGCGATGCTGGGGATTATAGATGTCGGTTGAGTCATGATAAAATGCCGATAGAGCACCAACCACACCAACCATGACAGCCATCGGATGGGCGTCACGGCGGAAGCCGGTGAAAAACCGGGTCATCTGCTCGTGCACCATCGTGTGGTTGTTGATGGTCTTGCGGAACTCGCGGAACTCGCCGTTGGTCGGCAGTTCGCCCGTCAGCAGCAGATAGCAGACGGCGAGGAAGTTCGAATTTTCGGCCAGTTCGTCGATCGAATAGCCGCGATACAAGAGCTCGCCCTTGTCGCCGTCAATGTAGGTGATCTTGGATGAGCAGTTGGCCGTGGACGTGAACCCAGGATCGTAAGTGAACATGCCGGTGTCGCGGTAGACGGTGGCAATATCGACAACGTCGGGTCCAATGGTTCCCGAACGGACGGGCAGCTCTACGGTTTTGTTTTTGGCCGCCAAGGTGGCTGTCGCGGGGGCCGGAGACTTGGGCAGCGCTTTATCGTGCATCGTCATATGTGGCCTCCGTTCGCAGTGGACAGATCTCGAACTCCCTGACGCCGCCGCGCCATTCGAGCCTCAGTCCGGGGTCGAAACTTGCCTCCCGGCGAAGTTTATTGCACTGCAGTATACATCAGCGCAGATGCAAAAACAGCCTGACTATAGTCTATTTCTTGAGCAGCGTAGTGCCTGCAACTTGCCCTAACCTTGCTGATCTTTGAGGCGGGCCAGCGCCTCTTGCTTTCCTAACACGGCGAGTACGTCGAATACGGGCGGCGAGACGGCGCGGCCGGTCAAGGCGGCCCGCAGGGGTTGTGCGACTTTGCCGAGCTTGGCGCCCGTCTCCTCGGCATAGGCGCGGACGGCCGCTTCCAGTGTAACCGCCGACCACTCAGAGACAGATGCGAGGCGTGGAACGAGCGCTGAGATCATGGCGCGAGCTTCGGCATCAAGTGCAGCTCTGGCTTTGTCTTCCATGGCGAGCGGGCGAGGGGCAATGAGGAACAGCGCACCATCGATGAAATCGAGAAGCGTCTTGCTGCGCTCCTTCAGTCCAGGCAGAGCGGCGGCAAACGTCTCCCAGCCTACGGCTTCAAAGCGGGCTTTGAGATCAACGCCGGTCTTGATGCCGGGCCAGCCTGCCAGCATGCGTTTGGCAAAATCCACATCAGGCCGTGGCGGGGCTTTGGGATCGAGCTCTGTCTTGGCGATGGCTTCAAAATCGAGCAGAGGCAAGAGACCGGCAATGCGCTGCAAAAGCTCTCCAGTGTCTGACTCGCGGATGTAGTGCCCATTGAGGTCCAGCAGCTTCTTGAAATCAAAACGCGATGGGCTGCGGCCTAGGCCGTCGAAGTCAAACCATTCGACGAGTTGGGCGGTCGAAATAATCTCGTCGTCGCCATGGCTCCAGCCAAGCCGCACGAGGTAATTGCGCAGTGCTTGCGGCAGGAAGCCCATGGCCCGATAAGCCTCGATGCCCAGTGCGCCGTGCCGTTTTGAAAGCTTCGCGCCATCGGGTCCGTGGATCAGCGGAACATGCGCCCACACGGGAACTGTCCAGCCCATGGCGTTATAGATTTGTGTCTGGCGGCCCGCGTTCGTCAGGTGGTCAACACCGCGGATGACGTGGGTCACGGCCATGTCGTGATCATCAACCACCACTGCGAGGTTATACGTTGGCGACCCGTCGGAGCGCAGAATAATCAGGTCGTCGAATTCCTTGTTCTGGAACACGACGTGACCCTGCACTTTATCATCGACTGCGGTTTCGCCTTCGCGCGGAGCTTTCAGGCGGATCGTGGGCTTCACCCCTTTGGGTGCGTCTTGGGGATCGCGGTCACGCCAGGGAGACAAGAACAACTGCGGCCGCCCTTCAGCTTTGGCGGCGTCGCGCGCGGCGTCGATTTCTTCGGACGAGCAGTAACAATGGTAGGCGTGCCCGCTCGCCAGCAGCGTGTGCGCGACTTCTGCGTGGCGGGCAGCGCGCGAGAACTGCGAAACCACCTCTCCCGTCCAATCGAGTTCGAGCCAAGTGAGTCCGTCAAGGATAGCAGCGACGGCTGCGGGGTTGTTGCGTTCCCGGTCTGTGTCTTCGATGCGCAGTACAAACGTGCCGCCGGTATGCTTGGCATACAGCCAATTGAACAAGGCGGTGCGGCCGCCGCCGATATGGAGATAGCCGGTCGGAGACGGGGCAAAGCGCACGACAGGTTTGGCGGAAGGCGAATTGGACATCGGGGGATTGTTTCTTTTGCTCGCGAATTGGAGCCGGGCATGTAGCATGGGCGGTGAACCGGGATAAAGGCTCGTGCGACAGATGGGGCAGGCAGGGGAGGTGAGGGCGGCAATAGACCCCGCCGCCAGCATGTCTGGTCCCGATGGCGCCATGGTCGCACAGGCACGTGCTGCGGGTATAAGTTTGCCGTCTCAGGGTGGTGCTTTGAGCAAAGCAGGGCGTGCGCTTGCCGATACCCTGCAGGCCGAGCGGCCGCGCTGGTTCCTTTGGATCCCAGTGTTTCTCGGCCTTGGGATCGCGGCCTACTTTTCGCTGGCCTGGGAACCGCCCTTCGTGCTGGCCGCCGGACTGGCGGCGGTGGCACTGGCCTTGCGCCTCATCTGGCACCGCAGCTTGACTGCGGCTCTCACCACGTCCGCGCTCCTTGCCATCACAATCGGATTTGGCTTGGCCAAATTGCGCACCGAATGGACACGCGCCCCGGTACTTGAACGCACACTCTATCGCGCCGATGTGCGCGGCATCGTGGAACTCGTCGAACCCCGGCCGGCGCGCGGCGAGCGCATCACGCTCCGGGTCACATCCATCGATGCCATCGAAGCTTCAAAACTGCCCCTTAGGGCGCGCGTCCGCACCATGGTGACAACGCCGGGTTTGAAGCCGGGCGACGCGATCCGGCTGAAAGCCAAGATCGGCCCGCCAGCCCCACCCTCCTTGCCCGGCGACTACGATTTCGCACGCGCGGCGTGGTTTCAGCGGCTGGGTGCCACCGGTTATGCGCTCGCCAAGGCGGAGATTGAGACACCGGGCGTCCCGGGCGCCGCAGTCTCGTTAGGTGAGCGCTGGGCCGTGTTCCTCGAAGATTTGCGCCAGAGAATTGGCGAGCGCGTGGCAGCCGCATTGCCCGGTGAGCGCGGGGCCATTGCAGCCGCACTCATTACGGGTGCACGCGGGGCGATCACCGAGACGACCAACGCGGCGTTTCGCGATTCCGGTCTGTTCCATATCTTGTCAATCTCAGGCCTGCACATGGTGGTGATGGCGGGTGCGGCGTTTTTTGGTGTCCGCAAACTCTTTTCACTCATCCCCTACATCGCGCTCAATTATCCGGTGAAGAAGTGGGCGGCGGCGGCGGCTCTTGTGGCGGCCTTCGCCTATCTCAACATCTCTGGCAGTTCGGTTGCGACCGTCCGTTCGGCGGTCATGATTGCGATCATCTTCTTTGCGGTGCTGATCGACCGCCCGGCACTTGCCATGCGCAACGTGGCGCTGTCGGCGCTGCTCATTCTCGTGGTGATGCCGGAAAGCATCTTGGATGCGGGATTTCAAATGTCGTTTGCCGCCGTCATGTCGCTCATCGCGGTGTACGAGGTGCTGCGCGCCCGCGGTGAGGATGAAAACCGGCTTCCGGTTACGGCTTTGCGCAAAACGGGACTGTTTTTTGGCGGCATCGTGATGTCGACGCTGATTGCGAGCTTCAGTGTGGCCCCGCTGGCCGCTTACCATTTCCACAAGACGCAGCAGTTCGCCGTGCTGGCCAACCTAATCGCCATCCCGATCTGCAACGTGATCGTGATGCC